>JBAWCJ010000266.1:0-1558 GCA_049590215.1 Candidatus Sulfotelmatobacter sp.
GTGATCACGTTTGAGATGACGATTCTTTTTGCCGGGATCTCCGCCGTGTTCGGCATGCTCGCGCTGAATGGCCTGCCCATGCCTTATCATCCCGTGTTCAACGTGCCGCGTTTCTCGTCGGCTTCAAAGGACCGGTTCTTCCTGATCGTGTTCTCTTCCGATCCGAAATACGATCCGGCCGGCACGCGCGGCTTTCTGCAAGGCTTGCAGCCACGCTCCATTTCGGAGGTGCCGAGCTAAAATGGCGCGCCTCCGCCAAATTTTCGTTGCCGGACTGTTGACGGCGATCGCTTTACTTTCCGGCTGCCGTCTTGATATGCACGTGCAGCCGCGGGAGAATCCGCTTTCGCGCAGCGACTTTTTTGCCGACCAGCGCTCCGAGCGGCCGCCGGTCGAAGGCACAGTCGCGCGCGGCGAACTGCACGAAGATACTTATTTCTATTCCGGAAAGCTCGGCAACAATCCTGGCGACTACATGCCGTTTCCCGTGACAAGGGAAGTTCTTGAACGCGGGCGCGAGCGCTACAACATTTATTGCTCTCCCTGTCACTCCGAACTCGGGGATGGCAATGGCTTTATTCCCTCGCGCGGCTTTGCGCGCAAGCCGCCCTCGTATCACATCCCGCGGCTGCAGAAGGCGCCGCTCGGCTACTTCTACGACGTGATCACGAACGGCTTCGGCATCATGCCTGATTATGCCTCGCAGATTCCGCCGCGTGACCGCTGGAACATCGTGGCCTACATTCGCGCGCTGCAGTTGAGCCAAGACGCCACGCTGGCGGATGTGCCCAAGGGACAGTCGGTGCCTTCGGAGCCGCCGAAGTTCCGCGGCCAGCCGGGATCGGGCGCGACGCTACCGGTGATCGAAACTGAAAACGCATCGCAAGGCGAGGACAAGAAATGAGCGCGGCGACCATTCCCCATCTCGATCTGACGGCGCCTGCGGTGGTGAAGAAAATATCTCAGCGCTCGCTCGTCATCGGAGTCGTCTTCGCCGCGATCGCTGTGGTGTTGGCACTCAAGCAGCCCGATGAGTTCTATCGCTCTTACTTGCTGGGCTTCATGTGCTGGCTGGGCGTGGCTCTTGGCTCCATGGCGATCCTCATGATCCGCCACCTGACTGGCGGCGGCTGGGGTACGGTGATTCGCCGCATCCTGGGCGCGGCCATGCGCACGCTGCCGCTGCTGTTCGTGCTTTTTATTCCCATTTTCTTTGGAATACACAGGCTCTACATCTGGGCGCAGCCTCTCAGCAACATTCAGGACAAGCATCTCCGCGAGCATCTCGAACAGATCACGCAGACTTATCTGACGGTGAACGGCTTCATCGTACGCGCCGTAATTTATTTCGCGATCTGGAACCTGCTCTCGTTCCTGCTGTCGATGTGGTCGAAGCAAACCGACAAGCCCGGCGCGCCCGATAACAGCGGCCGTTTCAAGGCAGTCAGCGGCCCGGGCCTGATTCTGTATGGCTTTACCATCTCGTTCGCCGCTATCGACTGGATCATGTCGCTCGATCCCAGTTGGATATCGACCATTTTTGGCTTGCTGATCCTCA
>JBAWCJ010000267.1:0-5769 GCA_049590215.1 Candidatus Sulfotelmatobacter sp.
GTGCCGCACTGCTCCGCCAATAGGATCAGCGATCGAGGCTGTGGATGACAAGGTCAGATGTCACAAAGACGCTGATCTTTTCGAGACCCTACGTTCGCAGACACGGCAAGTACCGCTGGGCATCGCAGCCGTAGGCAGAAGGTCCGATGCAGAGACGAGTGCGGAATCCCACCCTTCCGGTGGTGCACACGGCGTCGGCTTGTCTCATGGGCTAACGATCAGCGTGAAGTTCGTCGAATGAGTCAGCGATCCGCTGCTAGCCGTTACCGTCACAGTAAAGGTTCCAGTCGGCGTTCCGGTTACGACGCTGAAATCCACCGCGCTCGACGTACCCCCGCCTGGCGCAGGATTCGTCACCACTACGGGATAACTGCCCGTCGTGGCCAGATCATTGGACGTAAGCGAAATCAGGAGCTGGGTCGCGCCCATGTATGTGGTGGCATGTGCAACGCCGTTATAAGTAACATTGGAGTCGCCTACGAAGCCGGATCCAGTAATCGTCAGCGTCTGTCCGAGAGAGCCGGCCGCCTGCTCGGCGGGCGATATCGATGTAATGGAAGGAACCGGATTGTTGGTAACTTGTTGACCGCTTCCGCCCCCACCCCCGCCGCCGCAGCTTGGCAGCATCAGGAGCAAAACAACCGCGAGCGCCGGCAGCGGTCCGCGCCGCCGCCACGACGGAATTCCTATCAAGCAAATTCCAAGCAAGGGCAGGATCGCACCGGCCATCCACCCGATTGCGCGGCTTTCACGCGAAGGCTTGCGCTGCAGTTGTCCGACTGGCGTTGTGGTGATTGTCAGTATGGTTGACCCTGAGCCGGCGACCTGCGTCGGGTTAAAGCTGTATGTTGCCCCCGGAGGCAGGCCCGAACAGGTAAAGTTGCCGACCGTTCCGTTGAAGGCTCCTAAATCTGAAACGTCGATCTGCGGCGTCTGCGACTGCCCTTGGACCACAGTCACAATCGTGGACGAGTCAATCCCAATCGCGAAATCGTTTACATTGACGATGGCGCTCGCCAACGCCGGTGGATAGTTAGCATCGCCGCTGTATTGCGCGAGCACTGTCATAGCGGTGTTTGCTATAAAGCTCGCTGAGGCCTGGCAGGCGTAGTCGCCCGCGCTATCCTTCGTGCTTGTGCACGGAGTTGGGCCAGCCAGAACGACACCTCCACTGGTAAATGAGATCGTGCCAGTCGGATACACCGTCTTGTTCGCCGACTCCATCACCACGTTAACGCTGGCGGTAGCGCCGATCGCAACGTTCTGCTGGTACGGGGTTACCGAGGGGAATAGTGGCGGATACTGCACCACGATCTCGGTTCCCTCGGATGTGGCCGATGCATAGTTTCCGTCCCCGCTGTAAGACGCCGTAATCACGTAGTTCCCGGCTGTCGGAAGAGCTGAAGTCGAACTCGAAAAACTAGCCGTGAGCCAGGCGACAGCGGGTGGACCGACCTGGTTTCCTGACTGGTAAGTCGTGGTTCCCGACACTGGGGTTCCGTTGGAATAGAAAGTCATCGTTCCCGTCGGAGGCAGTCCGTTGCTCAGCGACTGCACCATTGCACTTGCCCCGAACCCGGACCCAACATATGCGGTCGGAACGTCAGGCGGGTTTATATTCGTCCCCGCCAGAGAAATGCTTATCGCATTCGTCGCTGCACTCGGATTGAAGTTGCTATCCCCGGCATATGCCGACTTCACGGAATTCGTTCCGCCGGGGAGCTGTACCGTGAGATCTTCAAAATACCCATAACTGTTCAAGACGAATGTTCCGGCATCGAGCGTGCGCCCATTGTCGGTAAGAGTCACGTTTCCCGTCGGACAGGCAGTTGCACCCGAAGTCGCGACCGGCGCACACAATTGTCCGGCCGCGTTGTCCACATTTACGCGCAGGATGTACAGGCTTCCGTAGGGAGCCGTATTCGTATCGTTGTTGACAATATTGCCGTTCGAATCAAAAGTCACCAGAAACGCCTGCGGCTCGCTGTTCTCCTGACTCACCGTTACGCTCATCGGACTCGAGACGCTAGGAGCGTAGGTCGAGTTGCCGGCGTAATGGGCAGTCAGGGAATATGTCCCGCCGGGCAGAAGCTTTGTGGTTCCCGAAGCTGTGCCCCCGGTTAGGTTGAAGCCAGGGCTGGCGGGGCTCTTCCCGCCAGCACCGCCGAGCAACGAAATTTCGCCGGTTGGAGTCCCGGTCCCCGACTGAGGCTTAACCGTAACGCTGAAACTCACCGGCTGGCCGTGAGTGAGGGTCGTGGGCGTGAGACTATTGAGCGTCGTGGTTGAGGGCAGGGCGGTCACAGAACTCCACTGCGTCACCAGGTTGTCCGTATTCACTGAACCCAGGCCGGTGGCCTGGTCGTAACCGGTCCCGGCGTTGTAACCGCTCAAGATGCCGTACTGGTCTCCGGAGATAGAGGTGTCGCAGTCGGGGCTGCCTGTAGCGCAGGGCATGGCGATCGTGCCGGAGGTGACATCGTGAAAGATGCAACTGCTGGCAGGGCTGGAGCTCGCGTTACAGCTTGATAACGTGTCCTTGGCGGCAAGTTTGTAGAAGACATAATTGGCGTTGCCCTGGCGCGATCCCGTTTGCTGGTTAACCAGAGCCATGATTCCAGCGAACGCAGGCGACGAGACGGAAGTGCCGCCGAAACCAAGAAAATTCTGGTCGGGGGAACTTGAGCTGCAGGAGCCGTAGGATTGGTCAGACTCGCAGACTATGTAGAAGCTGCCCGCGAAACCATTGCTGGCAAACAGAGAGACGTCGGGCAGGTCGCGCTTGCTGTCGCCAGGCACGCCGCTTCCAGCCTGCCATGAAGGTTTGGCGTAACCTCCGGTGCAACTGGCGGGCGTGTATCCCGTCGGACTGATGCAATTGCTGGCGCCGCCGGATCCGCCGTTGGCCACGACGTCGTTCAACTGGGGATTGTTGCAATTCGTCTCAGGGTTTTGGCTGAGGCCATTGATGGTTTCCCAGATGGCATTGGTGCAGGAATTGTTCCAGGTGGTTTCGGGAATGTAACCCAATGCCGAAGCTTCGGTCGTCGAGTTGTTGCTTGTGCTCCAGTAGGCTTCCGGATCAGTGAATTCGTAGAAATCGGTTCCTCCCACGGCAACGTTATAGGGGGTGGACGCATATCCACTCACAGCCAGGCCATATTCAGCCGGCGCCGGAGGTGCAGCGTTGAAGTTATCGCATCCGGCCGCGCCGTTATCTCCAGCGGAGATGAAAACGGTAATTCCTTGCGCCGCTGCCTGTTGCCAGAGGGCGTTGTAAAACTGGTTCCCGGAGGTACCGAGCCCAAGCTCGCACTGGCCATAGCTTTCGCTCATCACGCCAGCCAGGTTGTTGTCGACGATATAAACTGCGGAGAGATCGACGCCGGAGGTCGTCTCCGTCGACTGCGAAACTACAAAATCGATGGTCGCGTAGGGAGCTACTGCCCCGGACCACTGCACATCGATATCGGCTTCTGACTCATCTTCTTGCAGGCCGGGATCCGGACCGTCGAGAATGATATTCAGCGGGTTTCCGTTCGCCGTGCTGTTAGCCGGCAGGTCAAACAGGCTGCGGAAATTGGCGACGTCTTGAGGATTGATATTCGATTCCCCTACGATCGCGATGGTCTGTCCAGTACCGTTGACCTTGTTGTTCCAAAGAGGCAGCACATTGTAAATGGTCGCGAAATCATAAGGTCCGAGGGCAAAACAGTAGGTATCGGCGCTGCACTCGTACCCCGGATAGAAAGTAAACAGCGGAGTAAGGGGGCGTACCTTGCCGGTTGCTTTGTCCCGGGAGAACCGGCCGACGAAACGGTTCATCGGTTTCCGCGGAAAGTTGTTCAGCGAAGCTACTCCAGCGATAGCCGGAGTTAACGCCGTTGGAATCTGGGGGTCGCTGGAGTTGGCCCAGTGCTGCTCTCCGTTGACGATGTACTTGTGAATCGCGGTGTGAAAGGCTTCCTGCACGTGGCTGGCGGAGCCGGAGAATTCCAGTACGGTGCGGCCCTCTGTGGTGCCTACCTGAAATCCGTGTGATTGCAGCCATGAAGTGATGGTCTGAATGTCGCTGTCGGTGGGGCCGAACTGCTTGCCAAATTGTTCCGGCGTCAGCCATTTGTGATAGCTGAGCGAGGACTTGTCCTCCTGATCGTCGAGAAGCTTCCGGAGTGCGGATTCCTGCTGCGGGCTGCGCTTCAGCACCAGGAGCATGCGCTGCATGGGGAGCGTGGGCGGGGCTGTGCCCAGGTCGAACTGCGGACGCGCCAGAGGATACGTGTTGCCGTGCAGCACTGTCAGTTGGGATTCGTCAATCGGCTGCGTGATCAGCGAAGGTGGCGCCGCGGGTTCGGTCTGCTGCTGGGCATTGGACCGCGGAACGAGAGATGGAGTGCAGAAAAGGCTGAGCGCGATGACGGTGACTGCCAACCGCTTCAGCGTGGAAGGAGAGAGCGCCTTCATAGACACCTTTACCTTGGGATGTGGCTAACGAAAGACCGAAGACCAGATGGGACGGGAGGAAGGAGGTAGCCCTACTGATCTTGCCGCGCGCGAGGTTGGCTGCGCCCGGACCAAGACTTTTATATCAAGTCCGGCGAAATTGCAACACCTGAATCTTGCTCTTCGAACGTGGCTCCTCGAACATGGGGGCCTGGCGTTGGTCGTCGGTGGGGCCGTGTCTTGGGCGGCCAGCTTGCGCCGAATGCTGAGCGCACCGCGCAAGAATGGGTTGCGATGGCCGACTTGCTTCTAATTCTGTTTACCAGGAAGACTAGGATTTGGAGCGGTCCGCCGAACTGTAGCTACTACCTGGTTGCCCGAACAGGTGAGTCGTGCGGTGCCGACGATGGTGCAGCCTCCGCCGCAGGCGGTGAGCACGTTACAGTTGGTCTGGTCGAATGCGAAGATGGAATATTCGGTGATTGGTCCGCTAGGAGCTTCACATTGAGCCAGACCCTTGGAGGTGACAGACACCGCTGTTGTGGGGGCGTTTTGATAACACGCACCCCAAGTGGCGGGTTGCGGCGTGACCGTGTAAGGCGGGGTGTTGTAGTGGCCGGCAGCAGTGAACTGTATCTGCTGACCGGGAAGGCCCGCCGCGGCAGTGGCGGGGCTGATGGTGATGGACTGGAGTTGGCCGGTCATATTCTTTGAACTTGCGCCACAGGACAAAGCGAGCGACGCTGCCAGAAGCGTGCCCAGGAGAAAGAGCGCGAGGCGAAGCTTTTCCATAACGCCCTCCTGGGGAATTAGAACATGGGAATGAGTGGCGGGTTGCAAGGGCACTTTCTTGGACCCTCCGGGAGGCAGTCAGATCGCTGCGTCGTCTCCGCCCTTTGCGCAAAGAATGCGCAAAAGGGCGGTAACCTCGGGGCTGAGGCCCCGGTTCATTTTTTTCGGAGCTGATGCGGCACGACTGAAGTCGTGCCCTTCCCGATCCCCCATGGGGATTGCGCATCCGACGGAAATTCCCTGCGAAGCCGAGGGTTCTGCAATCGTGCTAGGGATCCTTCGACTACGCACGGCGGCTCGCGGGGCTCGCCGTCGTGCTCCGCTCAGGATGACAATCCAAGACTGGATGATGATCGGAACCTTAATGTTCGATGGTTATTCTTCAAACATGGGGACCTGGCGTTGGTCGTCGGTGGGGCCGCGTCTTGGGCGGCGGGTGGCGCCGATTACTGCCAGGACCGTTAGCGATTCGAGGGCGGTGCGGGGGACGAAGATGCGCTGCGTGTTGGAGCGCTGGTCCGGGGGATTTACCAA
>JBAWCJ010000268.1:0-10512 GCA_049590215.1 Candidatus Sulfotelmatobacter sp.
GCCTTGACGAACTCCTGGCGCTGCTTGGCCATGTGATACTCGGCGTTCTCGCTAAGGTCGCCGAGAGCCGCGGCCCGCTTGATTTCTTTAGGCAGTTCGTGGACGAGTTCGTGCTCGAGCGCGTCGACTTCTTCCTGCAGTTTCTTTCGGAGCTGATCGGTCATGCTTGGGGTACCGCTTTCAAGATTATAAACCCGTTGGGAATCTGCCGGGCCTGAGCGGAGGTTCCCGGCAGGAAGTCCGGAACTCCCTGCAGGAATACCCGGGCTGGCGGAATTCGGATGGATTAATTTGGGTTTCGTGCTCATTCTGAGGGCATGAAACCGATCGAGAGAGTCCTACTCACGGTGGTGCTAGCAGGGGCGCAGCTTTGGGCGCAAGCGAATCCGCAGGATCCTCTCCACGAGGCTTACGTCTTCGAGAAACAGGGGCAGTTTGACAAAGCCGCCGGCATAGCCAAGGAGCTTGTCGACTCGGGCCGCCTGAGCGGCGTCGAACTTGGCAGAGCCTGGGACGTGCTTGGGGTGGTGTATACGCAGCAGGGAAGACTGATGGAGGCGCAGAATGCTTTCGAGCATTCGCTCCAGATTTTTGGACAGGAACCGCAATTCGTTACTGATTATGCCGCAGCCCTGCAGAACTACGGGGAGCTTTATAACGATAGCGGGGAAACGGCGGTTGCGGGGAAGATGTGGAGGAAGGCACTTGAACTACTCCAGCAATCTGGCGATCACGCGGGCATTGCCCGGTCTCTTACCTACCTTGCGGGGTCAGCTCTTGCGCAAAACCGGGTCGCCGCCGCCAAGAAGGAGTTGCAGAGGGTAGCCGAGGAAATGAAATTGACTCACGACCTGATCGATGACGATTTGGCCTTCATCTATGAGACGCAGGCATGGCTGGCGCGGGCCGAGGGACACTCTTCTGCGGCGGTCGCGGGTTATCAACGCTCACTGGAACTTTGCAAACAGATCTATGGCGAAGGACATTGGAAGACTGGGTGGGACTATATGCTCCGAGGCAAGGCTTATGCCCAGTCTGGCGACCTCGAGAAGGCGCTCGTCGACATGCGGGACGGGCTCGGCATTATGCAGCAGGCGTTGGGACGCAAGAATCCCAGATATTTTGCGGCGCAAATTGCTTATGCCGCGGTTCTGGATCAAGCTGGATTGAGGGAACAGGCGGCGCAATGGCGGGGGGCAGCGGAACAAGCTCAGAAAGATTTCTATCGCAGTCAATGTGTCGGCTGTACGATTAACGTGGCAGCTTTCCGCTAGGAGGAACCCTGTGTCTGGTGAAATCGGTAGTCCCGCTGAGGCCGTGCCGGCGTCGGCTAAAACGGCCATCGGCGGCCTTTTTCCCCAAGCTGGGGTCATCCCGATCGCGATTGCCGGCGTGCTGGCGTTGGCTACAACTGTCGAATGCACGTTCTCGCTGGCATCCTGGTTTCGGGCGCTGCTTTACGGGGCGGTTTTGTGGTTGTGGTGGGCCGGTGTGGCCGAGGTTTTATGGCGAGCCGGTAAACGCTGGCCGTCGATTTTGAAAGTGTCTGTGGCCAATGCGGGTGTGCAGTCGGTCGCCGCGGCTGTCGTGGCCGTGTTGCATTTGGCGACGCTGTGGGGAACAGCACATTGGATCGCGCACGTGGGATCTGATGTCCAGAGAGAAGCGTATGGCCACTTGTCTTTCTTCAACCTTGGTCGCATCGGCGTCGAGTTTCTGACTTACGGTCTGGTGTGGTTTGCCTGCGCTGCCCTCAACACGCAACTGGCCGCGCAACGGGACGCGATGCGGTCCCTGCAGCTAGAGCGCCAGCTTTCGAGCGCGCATTTGCGCGCGTTGCAGATGCAACTGGAGCCGCACTTCCTGTTCAATGCGCTGAATGCTGTAGCCGCCTTGATGGATCTCGACCGCAAACAGGAAGCCCTCGAGACCCTGGAGCACCTGAATACCATCCTCAAGACGGGATTGAAGAGAACCACTCCCAGCAAGATTCCGTTGGCCCAGGAGCTGGAGATTGTGGAGAGCTATCTTGCGATTGAACGGGTGCGTTTCGCCGACCGCCTTCGGGTCGATATGAATCTTGATCCCAATGCGCTGGATGGATTGGTTCCTTGCTTTCTTCTACAACCGATCATCGAGAATGCCATTCGGCACGGCATCGCGCAGTGCGAGAACGATGGGTGCATCCAAACTTCGGCGAAGAGGGTTGGAACTCACATGCAATTGGAGGTGCGCGACAACGGGCCAGGATCGAACGGAAAGTCACATCCCGGATTTGGGATAGGGCTGAGCAATACCAGAGAAAGGCTGGTTCATTTCTATCAAGATGACTTTGAGTTTCGCGCCAGCCAGCCCATGTCCGGTGGCTTCGAGGTTCTGATTACCATCCCTTACGAGCGGAAAGCCCCGTGAAGTTGAGGACGCTGATTGCCGATGACGAGCCTTTAGCCAGGGAGCGGCTGAAGCAGTTGCTCGCGCCGGACGCGGAAATCGAAATCGCGGGGGAGAGCAGGAATGGCAACGAGGTGGTTGCCGCGCTGAAGGGAACCCAAATTGATTTGCTTTTTCTCGATATTCAGATGCCCGGCGGCAGCGGTTTTGACGTGATCGAAAGCGTCGGTTTGCGGAATATGCCCCTGACCGTATTCGTAACCGCACACAGCGAATTCGCGGTGGAAGCGTTTGCGGTGCATGCCTTGCACTATCTCGTAAAACCGGTGGAGCGGCGGCACCTCGAAGAGGCTGTGTCGCGAGTGAAAGAAAAGGTCCGGCTGCACGAGACCTTTGCAGCACGCCAGGAAATCTATTCCGTCCTGGAAGCTCTGCAGGGGCCGGTGGCAAGGCCGAGCTACCCGGAGCGCCTGCTGGCGAAGAATGGGAACAAGGACTCGGTTGTGTCCGTACGCGAAATAGAGTGGATCGAAGCAGCGGACTATTACGTGTGCCTGCACGCGGGAGGCAAGAAACACTTGCTGCGGGAAAGCATAAAAGCGCTCAGTGCCAGGCTGGACCCCGGCAAGTTCGTTCGGCTGCACCGGTCGGCGATTGTCAATATCGACCATGTGCGCGAGATTCATCGCGATGGCCGGGCCGAAGGATGGGTCCTGTTAACAACTGGTGAGCGAGTTCGCATGAATCGGACTGGCTGGCAGAAATTGATTGCCCTGAATAGCCTTTGAAAAAGTAACCGCTGAAACTGACCCACGACCTACCTCTCTTACTTCTCTCTTCTCTGGCCGCGCCTCCGGCTCGTTTTTGGAAAGTGGATCTCTAAAGGGAAAACACTAGAGTCCCTCGGGGGCGAACGGTGACTTTTGGCAGCTGAACCGGTCGAAATTTCGCGCCCGCGCTCCCTCCAAGTAACGCATCGACCGCAAAACAAAGGGTTTCAATAAATTGGCACGGTGCTTGCAGTCATAAGGATGATTCGCTGCTTCTTGATTCTCGTAAGAGAGCGGCAGAAAGGTGTGAAGCATGAAAAATGAATACGACTTAGATTCTGCGATTACCTTCTTTATGGTTGGACTGGGCATCGGGTCGGTTTTGGCGCTTATCTTCAATCCTAAAGAAAGATTAACGCTGGAAGAGAGCAAGCAAGTCAGGGGCTGGCGCGGTGGAGGTTTGCAAGGACAAGAGCGCGCCGAGCGGCGCATAGCATGAGTCATTTTGAGTCCGTGGAGGCCATTATGAAAAAAATATTGCGACGGGCGAATCCACTGCTGTGGCTATGGCTGATAGTTGCGGCTTGGCTTCTATCCGCTTCGATGTATGGCGAAAATTCTGTGATGGGAGAGATTCAATTCGAAGGCAAATCTCACGTCGAAAAAACTTCAGGAGTCTGGGTCGACGGACAATACGTCGGATACCTGAGCGAACTCAAGGGATCGAAGAAGGTTCTTCTTCTCCCCGGCGAACACACAATTACCGTGCGGCAGGACGGCTACCAGGACTTCACCCAACGTATTCGTGTCGAGCCGGGAGAGAAGCAGGTTGTCCATGTAGCTATGGAGAGGGCTCCTACGGGACCGTTGCCCGCAGCGATGGCCACATTGAAGATTTCAGTTAATCCTTCGAGGGCAGCTGTTTTCCTGGACAATCTTTTCGTGGGACACGTCGGTGAATTTGAAGGCGTGGGACGAGGGCTGCTGGTTGCACCGGGAGAGCATCGTATCAAAATTGCGCTGCCCGGCTATCAGGCTTTTGAGACGGATGTTAATCCTCTGGCCAATCAGAATGTCGAAATCAAGACTAATTTGCTGAAGGACAACTTGATCAAGGATGAAGCTGAGGTACCCATGGCGAGTCGATAAATCGAGTCAAGCGGCGCGACGATTTGAATCAAGCCTGGAATTCGGAGGCTTCCGGGAAGCGCAGTTTGCACTTGGCCAGAGCCAGAGCGAGGAGTTCTTCAATCTTGGTTTCTTCACAGTTGCGGGACATGGCGAGTTCGCTCACGAGGAGGTAACGAGCCCGTTCCAGCATCTTTTTTTCGCGGAAGGATAGAGGCTTGGCCTGGTGGAGCGCGATCAGGCTCTTCAGCACTCCGGCAACCTCGAAGAGCGAACCGGTGCGCATGCGGTCGGAATTTTCCTTGAATCGGTCTTTCCAGTCGGCGGTGCTGAGGTCGTCGGAGATGGCGAGGAAGTCGAGAATCTTCTGCACCTCGCCGTTCCGCACCACCCGTCGAATGCCCACGCTCCCCACGTTATTGCAGGGCACCATAACCTTGAGGCTGCTGGCTTTAATGTTGAGAAGATAGAACTTTTCCACCGTGGCCCCGATGGAGCGGCTGCTGATTTGTTCGATCACACCCACCCCGTGGTTGGGGTAGACAACCTTGTCGCCGATGTGAAAATTCAGGTCCGCACCACTCATAAAAGGCACCCGGGAAGGAGTTAGGGTCTAGTGGGGAGAAGCGTTGTCGTTACTATAAACAGACTACGCCCAAATCGGGCGAAAGGCAAGATTGGTGCGGGATTGCGGAATTTGGAACGCACTTTATGGCAGGAAGAACAAGGTAAGTGATTGTGGCTGGATGGGTTACAGGTCGCAAGGGCAGCGCTCCGAGACCAGCCGGTGCACCCGATAGAGAGGCGCTTATAATCGCGACGTGGGTTCCGAAAAGGGAAAATCCGATGGGTCGACGGGGCGAATCCTGGGGCTGGACGTGGGGTCAAGGCGGATTGGCATCGCCGTATCAGATCCGCTGGGCATCACAGCTCAAGGCTTGGAAACCCTCCAGCGCCGGAACAAGCGGCACGATCTGGCCGCTCTGGAGCAGGTAATTCGAGACTACGCCGTGCGGGAGATCGTGGTCGGACTGCCCTTGTGCATGAGCGGCGCGGAAGGCACGCAATCAGAAAAGATGCAGGTGTTCGCCGAAGAGCTGCGGAAGCGATTCCGGCTGCCAGTACACTTGTGGGATGAGCGGCTGACGTCTGCAGAAGCGAACCGCCTGCTGCGGGAGACCGAGCTGTCGATCGAAAAACGGGCGAAGGCGGTCGATCGGATGGCGGCGGTTTTAATCCTGCAGGGGTGGATGGAGAGCCGGACCACCCGATAGCTCATCCTATTCAGATTTTCAGGAATATCTTCTTGCGATCCATGAGCCAGATGGGTAGCAGACACAACAGCACGAATGCCAGGGAAAACAGGAGCGAGCTGAAGCTCGGGCTTCCCCGCGACGCAAAGAAGCGCTGAAAGATCAACTGCTGTCCGTCCATGATCCGGCCGTTTACCCGCTCGTTGAACGCGTATAGCAGCACTGCGAAAAGGTCGGCAATTACGTAGGCCGTGATCGCATTTCTTCCGAAGATAAGGAAAGGCCTGGTCCAGGCTCCGCGCCAGCGTTTGATGTCGGTGGCCCAATAGCAGAGTGCAAGGCAAATCAGGGCGAACCCGGCGGTAAAAAGCACGTACGAACTCGTCCACAGTTTCTTGTTGATGGGGAACCATATGCCCCAGGTCTCGCCAAGAATCAGGCCAATCACGCCGAAGACCAACATGCCGAGGGCCTTTCTTTGAGGGCTGCGTTTCGAACGCAGCCATTCGCCAGTAAAGACTCCAAGCAGCGCGGTCGCAATTGCCGGCAGTGTGCTCAACAATCCCTCCGGATCGCGGGTGACCTCATAGAGACGTGAACCGGTCCCCCAAAGGTGAATCAAGAACCTGCGATCCAGATACGCGCCCAGATTCGCGTCAGGGTGAAGGAACGGTATATCTCGGCCGGGAACTCCTAAGCCCGGCACGGGGACGAAGCGCATCAGGATCCAATAACCGATCAGCAGGGCCGCAACGATCGACGCCCGGGTTCGCGGCCGCACGTAAAGGTAGAGGATAGACGCCGCAAAATAGCAGATGCCGATGCGCTGCAGGACCCCAGGAATACGAACTCCTCTCGACAAGAGCAGATCCACAAGCCAGTTCAGAGCTAACCCGATGGTGAAAATAGTGACTGCGCGGCGGAAGGCGTGGCGCAACAGCCGGGAGCGCGAATCGCCTCGACTTAATCGGGATTCGGAGGAGAACACCAGCGAGACTCCCACGATGAACAGAAAGAACGGGAAGATGAGATCGGTGGGAGTCCAGCCGTTCCACTCGGCGTGTTCGAGGGGCCAATAGGCGTGGTTGTTTCCCGGATTATTGACCAGGATCATGGCGGCAATCGTGGCTCCGCGGAAAAGATCCAGAGAAGTGAGGCGGGTCGACATGCCGCTCGATGGAGCGGTTAGTGGCGCCGGCGGCGTCTGGGTTGAGGTAAGAGTCGGCGGGGCTGCCATGTGGCCTCCAGTGCAGGATCGCCGGGGTCAGGCGACTTGAGGTGTGAATTGTACTACGGTGTTTGTATCGGAGCGTTGCAGCAATGCGCAGGACAGTCTCCACCGAGAGTTTTCGCAGCGCGGGTTACCTTCCGCGCATGGCGCGGCGGTAGGCGTCAACATTCTTATTGTGTTCTTCCATAGTGCGGGCGAAGCGGTGGTGCCCCGTGGCGTCGGCGACAAAATAGTAATAGTCGCTCTGGGCAGGATGCATGGCCGCTTCCAGAGCGCTTTTGCCAGGATTGCCGATGGGGCCGGGTGGAAGTCCCGTGTGCCTGTAAGTGTTGTAGGGCGAGTCGAAGCGCATGTCGTCGTGATGGAGGGCTCCCGTGTAGGTCCCGGCTAAGAGCTCCGCATAAATAATGCTTGGATCGGCGTCGAGTGCGATTTTCTTTTCCAGGCGGTTGTAGTAAACGCTCGCGACGAGCGGACGTTCCTCGGCGACCGCCGTTTCTTTTTCCACGATCGACGCCATAATCACGATGCGCTCGATCTCAGTGGGGGCTGGGCTCGGGTCGCGGAATCCGGCGCCGGTCTGAACCTCGACGTTAGGCGAATTTGCCGATGGGGCTATGCCCTCTGGCGCCTCGATCAATCCGATTTGGCGCGCGACCTGGCGGAACTGCCTGACCATGGTTGCCGCCATCTCTTGCATGGTTTGCATGCGGCTGAACTCGTAAGTATCGGGAAAGAGGTAGCCCTCGAGCGAAGGCGCGTTGGGTGCCAGATCGGCGATCAGCGCGGTATCGGACTGCGCCACTTTCAGGAAGTCGTCCGCGGGACCGAGTCCGGCGGCTTCGATGGCGCGAGCGATGTCGAACATGGTGAAGCCTTCGGGAACGACGACGGTATGGAAATAAACGTCGCCGCGGCGGAGCCGCTTTTGCAGGTCGATGATGTTCGCCGGATTCTCGAAGAGATATTCTCCGGCCTTCAGTGTGCGATGGCGGTGGAAGTAGTGCCAGAGAATGAATGCTTTCTCGCTGCGAATTACCCCGGCGGACTTGAGTTCAGCGGCGATGCGGTGCGTGGAATAGCCTGGGCGCAGCATCACGAAGGTTTTCCCAGGAGGTCCAACCGGGGTCAACAGAGCCCAGGCGAACCAACCGGCAAGTGCCAGCACCGCGACGAAAATTAGACCCAGAAACTTACGCACGATGGCGACAGTTTAGTTGATAGCGGAGAGCCTGCGTAGCTGACTTTAGTAAGATGTTGAACTCTGGCTGCGCCTGCGGAGTTCCGCTGCCCACTATTGGCGAGTTTGGGGTCTTCGCGAGGTTTTGCACCCTTTCGGGCGGGGTATACTCAAATGTTCTGGGAGTTATCTAATCCTTCATGAGACGTACTTCGCCCTTTTGGGCTTTGGCTTTGTTCCTTGCAGTGCTGCCCACGACGGGCTGTTTGTTCCGGACGCGGCCGGTGGAGGAAACATACTCCAAGGCTCCGCTTCAGGAAGCGACCCAGTCGGGGCTCATTGATGGCATCAATCAACAGGCGGAGAAGATCCAGTCGCTGAAGGCGACAGTGGATATAGATACGTCCGTCGGTGGCGCGAAGAAAGGCCATCAAACCGATTACAAAGAGATTCGCGGCTACGTTCTGGCCCGCAAGCCGGCGATGCTGCACATGATCGGATTGCTCCCGATCGTGCGGACGACTGCCTTCGACATGGTGAGCAATGGGCAGGAGTTCAAACTGTGGATCCCGCCGAAAAACCGTTTCGTAATGGGCCGGAACGACACGCAAACGCATAACACGGACCAGCCCATGGAAAGCATCCGGCCACAAGACATTTACGATGCGCTGCTGATCCGCCCCGTTGATCCGGAGCACGAAATTGCCGTGCTGGAGAATGGCCAGGAGATTCTTCACGACACCAAGGGCCACCGCGTTCTGCAGGAGGACTACGAACTGGTGGTGATTCGAAAAGATGACGAGGGGTGGAGACTGGCGCGCAAGATTGTCTTCAGCCGGATCGACCTCAAGCCACATCGCCAGTACATTTACGATAAGCAAGGCAACCTGGTAACCGACGCCCGCTACGCGGACTATAAAGACTACGACGGCGTCAGCTTTCCCTCGCGCATCGAGATTTTCCGGCCCCAGGAGGAGTACGACATCACTCTCAACATGTTGAAGGTGGAAATGAACCAGCCGCTGCGGGATGATCAGTTCGCGCTGGAGCAGCCGCCCGGAGCGGAAGTTGTGCATCTCGATAGGCCGCAGCCACAGTCGAGCGCGATGGCGCCGCCGTCGGCTAACAGCAATTAGCACCTTCACCTATTGTCGTCCCGAGCGAAGCGAAGGATCCTGGTGTTTGTCTGAAGCGGCAACGGACAGGGCGTAGGCAAAAACCAAGATCCCTCGCTTCGCTCGGGATGACAAGCCGTTGAGTTGAAGACAAGCGGTTGAGTTTCAGCCTTCAAACATGATGAACAAAATGATTGTCGCCAACCTGGTGCATCGGCCGATCAGGTCGCTGATCAGCATCGTGGCCATCGCGCTAGAAGTGGCGCTGATCCTGCTGATCGCGGGCTTGTGCTATGGAATCTTGAATGACTCGAAGAACAGGACTGCAGGAATTGGCGCGGATGTGATCGTGCAGCCGCCGGGATCTTCTTTCCTGGCCGGGATCAGCGGGGCGCCTGTTCCCGTTAAGGTTGGCGACATCTTGCGCGGCATGCCCCACGTCAAGGTTGCGAGTCCGGTGATCTGGGCGCTCTCGACCGCAGGCGCGCTGGAAGTGATCGACGGAATCGATCTGCCGAGCTTTGAGGCTCTGGGCGGACCGTTTCAATATGTGGCGGGTGGTCCGTTCCGAGGTCCGAATGACATTCTGGTGGACAACTACATCGCGCGGCAGAAGCACGTGAAGGTGGGCGACACCATGGAAGTTCTGAACCATAACTTTCGCGTAGCTGGAATTGTCGAGAACGGCCGGGGCGCACGAAAGTTCTTGCCGATCGCGGCGCTGCAGGATTTGATTGGGGCCAAGGACAAAGCGTCGGTGTTCTATTTGAAACTCGACGACCCAGCCAATGCCGATGAGGTGGTGAAAGAAGTAAAGAGTCAGCCCGGCATGGAGAAATACACCGTGCAGTCGACCGACGAGTATCTCAGCATGATGACGCCCAGCCGCTTGCCGGGGTTCCGGCCATTCATCGGCGTGGTGATTGGAGTGAGCCTGATCATCGGCTTTCTGGTGATTTTCCAATCGATGTATGCGGCGGTGATGGAGCGCACGCGCGAGATCGGGATCCTGAAGGCCATGGGCGCATCGAAGAGTTACATCGTGACCGCGATTCTGCGCGAGACTGGATTGTTGGCCGTCGCCGGAATCGTGCTCGGCATTCTTTTCAGTTTGGCCGCGAGCTGGGCTATCCGGCATCGCTTTCCGCTGGTTCAGGTAGTCGTGAGTGCGGACTGGATTGGCTGGTCCATGCTCGTGGCTGTGCTGGGGGCAATCGCTGGAGCACTTTATCCGGCTTTCAAGGCGGCGGGAAAAGATCCGATCGAGGCGCTTGCGTACGAATAGAGTATGTAGATTCTTCTGACTCCCGCTGGATACCACCTTCATTAACTCTGCGTTGACAATTCCCCGCAGGCTCCGGTATCTTAAAGACTTTGGGAAGTCTCGCGGTTGCCCGCCTGATGGTCTGGCGTCCTCGCCGGGGAATCAACGAGCGGTCTTCTT
>JBAWCJ010000269.1:0-11658 GCA_049590215.1 Candidatus Sulfotelmatobacter sp.
TGTTCCAGCGGCTGCACAAACGGGAAGAGTTCGCCGGCACCGGCATAGGATTGGCCATCTGCAAAAAGATCATCGAGCGCCACGGCAGCAGCATCACGGTCGAATCGACACTGGGGCAGGGTTCCACCTTTAGCTTTGCCCTCGAAGGAAGTGAGAGCACATCATGTATACCCACGAATATAGCGGTAGGGGCGACGGCATGCCTTTAGAAGTCCTTTTAGTCGAAGACAGTCCCGGAGATGTCCGGCTGACCCAGGAAGCGTTTCACGCAGCCAATATTGCCGTTCATTTGAACGTGGTTACCGACGGCGTCGAGGCCATGGCGTTTCTCAGGCATGAGGGGGCTTTCGCCGGCGCCCCTCGCCCCGATCTTACCTTGCTCGATCTGAACATGCCTCGAATGGATGGCCGCCAGACTCTGGCTCTCATCAAGAACGACGCCAGCCTGAAAACGATTCCTGTCGTGATCCTGACCACGTCCGACGCGGAAGGGGACATCGCGAAAAGCTATGAATTGCACGCCAATTGCTACCTGCGCAAGCCCGTGCAGTTGAACGCCTTCGAGAGCCTGGTGAGGAGCATCAATGACTTCTGGCTGACCAAGGCCACGTTGCCACAAATACAGTAGGCATGAAAGGAAAGTGGGAGGAAATCATGTATGCCCACGATTACACGGACGGAGGAGACGATATGCCGCTAGAAGTTCTTTTGGTTGAAGACAGTCCCGGAGATGTCCGGCTGACGCAGGAAGCTTTTCGCGCGGCGAATTCATCTGTCCGTCTGCACGTCGCTAACGACGGCGTTGAGGCCATGGCATTCCTTAGGCGTGAGGGGGTTTACAAGGATGCTCCTCGTCCAGATATTACCTTGCTGGATCTGAACATGCCTCGAATGGATGGCCGCGAGGTTTTGGCTCAAATCAAAAAGGACGATAGCCTCAAAACGATTCCGATCGCGATCCTCACTACATCCGAGTCGGAAGCCGACATCGCGAAAAGCTATCAACTGCACGCCAACTGCTACCTCTGCAAGCCCGTGCAGTTGAGCGCGTTCGAGAACCTGGTAAAGAGCATCAATGATTTCTGGCTGACCAAAGCCAGGCTGCCGCAATCGCAATAAGTGCGAGCCGAAAACCGTTCAGGAACTTCTCCCAGGCAGAGGTTCGCGTCCGGAATTGATCTTCCGAGATGTGAGGTCGCAGATTCGAATCCAGCCGCGCCCACAGCTGACCTCTTTAATCCGCCACATTTCCCTTGCTGCACTCACTTCACGCCTAGCCACCGTTGCCTCCACTCGAATGGAACCTTCCGGGAGAGATGCGCCCGTCGGCGGTCTGAGAGCTGTCGGCGACGAGTGCAGCTTCCGGTTCGGGTCGGACAGAATAACGATTTTTTAGGGGGTTTCCCGCTGAAGATCAGCTATGCTGTTACCGCCCCTTGGAAGCCGCCGACTCACGCGTCGGAGCAATCGAAGGAGCGGCGGCGCGAAGTAGTTGGCCCGTCGCGGTCAGCCGCTTACTGCACAATGAAGATGTCGTTTTAGCGCCTTGCAAGTTATGACAATGGGGAGGCTCGTAATGCTGCGCAAAGTGCAATCATTTTGTCTGCTCTTTCTCTTCTTCGTCCTCCCCGCGGTGTGCCAGACCGCGCCCGCGTCCCAGGCAGCCACCGAGGCGCGGGTCGACTCCATGCTCAAGCAACTGAGTCTGGAAGAAAAGATCGACCTCCTCGGCGGCGTCGACGGTTTCTACATCCGCGCTATTCCTCGCATCGGTCTGCCCCGCCTGAAGATGGCTGACGGCCCGCTTGGAGTCCGGAACTACGGTCCGTCTACAGTTTTCGGCGGCATCGGCCTCGCCGCAACATGGGATCCCGCGCTGGCCCAGCGAATCGGCGCGGTAATTGGCGAGGATGCCCGCGCTCGCGGCGTGCATTTCATGCTCGGCCCCGGCGTGAACATTTATCGGGCTCCTCAGGGCGGTAGAAACTTCGAGTACTTCGGAGAAGATCCCTTCCTCTCCTCGCGAACCGCGGTCGCCTATATCGAGGGCATGCAGAGTCAGGGAGTCAGCGCCACCATCAAGCACTTCATGGGCAACAACTCGGAATTTGACCGGCACAACACGGATTCCATCATCGACGAGCGCACCATGCGCGAAATCTATTTGCCGGTATTCGAAGCCGCAGTGAAGGAAGCCCAAGTCGGCGCGATCATGGATTCCTACAACCTCACCAACGGCCAGCACATGACCCAGAACGGCTTTCTCAACACCGATGTCGTAAAGAAAGACTGGGGCTTCACGGGAATCATGATGTCCGACTGGACCTCCGTCTACGACGCCGTGGCGGCCGCGAACGGCGGCCTTGATCTCGAAATGCCCTCGGGCGAGTTCATGAACCGCGCTAACTTATTGCCGGCAGTGAAATCCGGCAAGGTGAGCGAGGCAACCATCGACGACAAAGTCCGACGCATCCTGCGCACCGCAATTAACTTTGGATGGCTCGATCGCGACCAGACCGACTTATCGATTCCCAAACTCAATCCTGAAGGTGAGCAAGTAACTCTGGAGGCCGCTCGCGCCGGCATGGTTCTTCTCAAGAATGATGGCAATCTTCTTCCTTTGGAGAAGGGAAAACTTCACTCCATTGCAGTCATCGGTCCCGACGCCTATCCCGCGCAGCCGGGGGGCGGGGGCAGCGCCGAAGCGAAGCCCTTTACAGCTGTAAGCTACCTTGAAGGCGTAGCGAATTACCTGGGCAGTGGCGCCAAGGTCTACTATGAGCGCGGCCTGCCTACCTTCGATGAAATCGCCGATCGCACCGAATTCACCACCGAAGCAAGCGGCGGTCGACGAGGTCTAAAGACCGAGTTTTTCAACAACGCTACTCTAAGCGGCGCTCCAGCTATCGTGCGTACCGACGAACACGTCAACTATCAACCAGCGCGCGGAGGCGACGGCGCCGCCGGCAACATGTCGATTCGTTGGTCAGGTTACTTCACGCCCACGACCCCCGGGGATTACCTGGTCTTCGTTCAAGGACCCGGAGAGAACGGGGGCTACCGGCTCTATGTCGACAAGAAGCTGGTATTCGACAACTGGAAGCAGTGGTACGCCTTTGTGAGTGAAGTTTCTTTGCCGCTTGCTGCCGGCCCACACCAGATTGAATTGGACTACTACGCCAACGGTGGTTGGGGTAAAACTCACACGACTCTCGGCATCGCGCGTCCCGAGACTCTAGTCACGGCTGAAGCGAAAGCGGTGGCCGCCCGCGTGGATGCCGTTGTGCTGGCCGTCGGCTTTGATCCCTCGACCGAAGGCGAAAGCGCCGATCGCACCTTCCGCCTGCCTCCTGGGCAGGATGAACTCATCAACCAGATCGCTGCCGCAAACAAGAACACAGTCGTGGTCGTAACGTCCGGGGGCGGCGTAGATATGACGGACTGGGTCGACCACGTCCCCGCACTCTTCGAAGCCTGGTATCCGGGCGAGGAAGGCGGAACCGCTCTGGCCCAACTGCTGTTTGGCGAGTTCGATCCCTCCGGAAGGTTGCCCATCTCGATGGAGCGGCGTTGGGAAGACAATGCCGTCCACGACAGCTACTATCCGAAAGAAGGCGAAAAGAAGGTTGAATATACCGAGGGACTTTTCGTAGGCTACCGCCACTTTGACAAGTCTGGAATCAAGCCGCTATTTCCCTTCGGTTACGGCCTTTCCTACACCACCTTTGCGTATAAGAATCTGACGGTTTCTCCCGCTGCGGGTTCAGAAAATACAACCGTCGCCTTCGATGTCACCAACACAGGCAGCCGCGCCGGCGCAGACGTGGCGCAGGTCTACGTTGGCGATCACCACGCCAGCGTTCCTCGCCCGGTGAAGGAATTGAAGGGTTTCGCAAAAGTGGAGGTCAATCCGGGTGAGACCAAACACGTCGAAGTCACACTCGATCGGCGATCGTTTTCCTATTACGACGTCAAGAATCACAAGTGGACGGTCGCACCCGGTGACTTCGACATCTACGTCGCGCGCTCGGCAGCAGAGATCGAACTCACGGGCAAAGTGAGCCTGCAATAAAGATGTGCAGTTTCAAGTTCCGAATCGTAAATCCAGATGGGACGGACTTCACTCCTCCGTCCCGAATTTCTTCAGATCTTCAGGTCCATCGGCTACCGCAACCGATTCTTTCCCCTGAACCTGTACTCGAATGCTTTCTACCACGTCGGGATTAGCGAGCGTCGTGATATCTCCGGTGTTCATATTGTTGGAGACGGCGGCAAGAATACGGCGCATGAGCTTGCCGGAACGGGTCTTGGGCATGTCCGAAACGATGTGAACGTGCTTCGGACGGGCAATCTTGCCGATGATGATTTCAATGGCCTTGTTGACTTTGTCGACAATCGCCGGGCTCGCTTGTATCCCCGGTTTCAAAGCGATGTAGACCTCGGGCACGCGCCCCTTGATCTCGTCCACCACAGGCACCACCGCCGCTTCCGCCACCTCGGGAACCGTCAGGCACGCAGACTCGATTTCCTTTGTGCCCAGGCGGTGCCCGGCCACGTTGATGACATCATCGACCCTGCCGAGAATCCGGAAATAGCCGTCCGCCGCAAGCACGGCTCCGTCAGCCGCAAAATATGGCCAGTCGTGCCAATCCTTGCTCTCGGGATTCTTGCAGTATTTCCGATAGTACTGGTTGACGAAGCGATCGCGATTGCCCCAAATGGTTTGCATGATCCCCGGCCACGGATTCCGGATGCAGATATTCCCAGCCTTCCCCGACCCGGCCGCGAGTGGCTCGTTATTTTCGTCATAAATCATCGCATAGATTCCCGGCATCGCCGGCCCCGCGCTGCCCGGCTTCATAGGATCGATCGCCGGCTTCGTGCTGCACAGGAATCCTCCAGTTTCAGTTTGCCACCAGGTATCGACGATCACAGCTTCACCTTTGCCCACCACGTCGTGATACCAGCGCCAAACTTCCGGCTCGATGGGCTCTCCCACCGTGGTCATGTGCTTGAAATGGTAGTTGTACTTGGTGGGCTCATCGTGACCGGACTTGCGCAACATGCGAATCGCCGTCGGCGAGGTGTGAAAAATATTGACGTCGAGGCGCTCGGCGATTCTCCAAACCCTTCCCGCATCAGGGAAGGTAGGCACACCTTCATAGAGGACGCTGGTAGCGGCCAGAGCCAAGGGACCGTAAACAATATAAGAGTGGCCCGTGATCCAGCCGATGTCTGCCATGCACCAGTACACATCCTCGGGATGAATGTCCTGAATGTACTTCGAGGTACCGGCCACATAGGAGAGATAGCCGCCCGTGCGATGCTGGCAGCCTTTCGGTTTTCCGGTGCTGCCGCTGGTGTACATCAGAAACAACGGCGCCTCCGCATCCATCGGGATGGGAGCCACCAATTGTCCGGCATAGCTGGGTAGCACTTCATCCACGAACACATCGCGCCCTTTGACAAATGGCGAAGCCGACGCATTCTTGCCCGGGTGCCGTCGCCACATCAGCACCTTGTCCACTACCTGACCCTCTTTTTTAGCAACCTCGAGCGCGATATCGGCTCCCGCTTTGTGGTCAATCATCTTGCCGTTGCGATAGTAACCGTCCATCGTGATCAGGACGCGGCTGCCCGAATCGGCCGCGCGCGTGCCGCAAGCCTCGCCGCTGAAACCTCCAAACACAACTGAATGGATGACACCCAGTCGGGCGCACGCCAGCATCGTGATCGGCAACTCAGGGACCATCGGCATGTGAATGGTGACGCGGTCTCCACTCTTCAGGCCGCAGAAATCTCGCAGCAGCGCCGCAAATTCATTCACTCTCACGTAAAGTTCGCGGTAGGTGACAGATACGGTCGCTTCTGATTCCGGCTCCGGCACAAAGATCAGCGCCGCTTTGTTCTTGTATTTGGCCAGATGCCGGTCCACGCAGTTGTACGAGGCGTTGATCTTGCCGCCCACGAACCATTTCCAGAACGGCGGCTCGCTGGTGTCGAGTGTAGTGTGCCAGTACTTGTCCCAGCTCAGCAGGTCGGCGTACTCCCGGAAACACTCGGGAAAATTCTTCTCGCTGAAGCGTTCGGTGACGCTCGGGTCAGTCAGATTCGCCTGGCCGACAAATTTCGCGGATGGATAGTAGTATTCTTCCTCGCGCCAATGCACCGCGATCTGAGCTTCGCTGGTCTCGACCGCCGGCTTGCTTTTCTCTCGAACTTCAGCCATGGCCATCACCTTTTCCAAATCGTGAAATCCGGGTGGCGGCCCATTTGCCGTCACACGCAGGTCAGGCCAATTATCGCGCAATTCACCCGCTTCGTGCGACGCTGTCCCTGCACCGGTCTGAAAAGCGGTGGATCTCCTCAGTCCGCCGCTGATGCCTTTCCTCCCGTCTCATCCCAGATGCGCACGCCGTGTGTCTCCTTCAGCAGCAGACTGCCTACGATAAACGTCACGCCGGCCACAATCATCGGGTAATACAGGCCGGCATAGATGTTGCCGGTCTCGGCGACCAATGACAGACCAATCAACGGCAGCAATCCACCAAACACTCCGTTCCCTATGTGATACGGCAGGGAAAGCGAAGTGTAGCGAATCTTCGCCGGGAACGCCTCAATCAGATACGCGGCAATAGGCCCGTAAACCAGGCACACGTAGAGAACCTGGATGAAAATCAGGACCACCAACATGGTGAGGTTTGGATTCACTGCCTCCTTGACTGGTACCAAGGCGCCAGTCGCATCCGTGGTCATTGCGGTGAGCCCGATCGCACCCGTCACCTTGTTGCGGGTGGACTTCACCGTCACAACATTATTCCCCGCAGCCCGTTCCATCGCCTTATAGATCGGGATATAGGTAAGCACTCCCAGCAGGCAACCCGCCATCATCAGCTTCTTGCGTCCAATGCGATCGGAGAGGGCGCCCACCACGGTGAAGAACGGCATCCCGATCAGCAGCGCGATCGCCACCACGATGTTCGCGGTTTTGACATTTACCTTCAAGACGGTCTGCATGTAGAACAGCGCGTAGAACTGTCCGGTATACCAGACCACGCCCTGTCCCGCGGTGGCTCCGAAAAGAGAGATCAGCACAAGCTTCAGATTCGTCCACTTGGTGAAGGCGTCCTTAAGCGGTTGTGCCGAAGTCATGCCCGTGGCCTTGAGCTGCGCGAAGATGGGAGATTCTTTCATCTTCAAGCGGATGTAAAGCGAGATCAGCACCAGGATGATGGAAACCAGAAAAGGAATACGCCAGCCCCAGTCGGCAAATTCTTCCTTCGACATCGAGTTTTGTGTAACCAGAATCACGATCAAGGAGACGAAAAGACCCAGCGTCGCGGTGATCTGGATGAAGCTGGTGTAGAAGCCTCGCTTGTTGTCAGGCACGTGCTCGCCCACATAAACCGCAGCGCCGCCATACTCTCCGCCCAGCGCCAACCCTTGCAGGACCCGGATCAACAGCAGCACGATCGGTGCGAACCAGCCCGCCGTTTTGAATGAGGGCAACAGGCCGATGGCAAAGGTGGAAAAACCCATGATCGAGAGGGTTACGATAAAGGCATACTTGCGCCCCACCAGGTCGCCAATGCGGCCGAAGAACAGTGCGCCGAAAGGCCTCACCAGGAAGCCGACCGCGAAGGTCGCGAGATAAGCGAGGTAGGCGAACGTGTCGTTGCCCGTAGGATAAAACTTCAGCGCCAGGATGGCCGTCAGGCTGCCGAAAATATAAAAGTCGTACCACTCAATCATGGTGCCGACCGATGACGCCATAATCACGCGCCAGATGCTGTACCCCGGATTGCTAGTGCCTGCCACCGCAGCGTTCGCCATAACTTCCTCCATGTACCGCAGTAATTTGTCCTCGGCCCAGATTCGAGACCCACACTGCTTACGGCGTTTCCTTCTGCAAGATTGTGCTCACGTTCAATTCCGATCCGGAGAGCACGGTAAGCTCCCGCTTCCACTGCCCAAACCCCGGCATGGAAAAAACAACGACATGCGTTCCCGTAGCCAGCTCGATTTCCGATGGCGTGCTGCCCACGTACCTGCCGTCGAGAGTGATTTCGGCGCCCGGCGGGGTCGAGCTGAAATTGCACCTTACCTTCTCAACTTTCTCGGAAGGTGCTGCCAGCACAGCGCTAACTGACGGCACTGGCGCGGGCGATGCCGGCGTCGGCTGGGCTGGCACAGATGCAGCAGAACTCTGCCGTGGCGCAACTGGAGCCGCGACCGGCTGCGCCGCTAATGCGGCCGCTGCCGCCGCCGGACTGGCCTTTGCTCCCGCATCGACCAGCGTGTACAACTGCTTTCGCTCTTTGCCCTTGTCATCCACGTAGTACACGATAAGGCCACGCTTCTCTTTTTTGGCGTCGAAGCTTTCGCCCTTGGGCAGCGGGATGCATCTTGAGTATCTCGAGTCGATCGTGCAGCTGATGCGGAACGGCGGCTCGTTGTTCTCCTGCACTAGCAGTGTGCTGATCAGCGGCACATTTGTAGTTGAACGGCAATAGGCGTCGAAAGTAAGCTGCTCGCAATTCTGCGGGACGCCGTTATTGTTGTCGGTGGTTGACGCTCGAGTTACAGAATCCAGAACCGTAATTCGAACCGTGTCTTTCTGCGAGGAGGCATTCGCGAACATGGCCGCCAGCAAAAGACCCGTCTGCACCGCTGCAAGTCTGCGGATACTCATCAAACCCAACTCCTCCAAAGCATGCGGCGCACCGGTCGCACAATTCCCGCGCTTGACTCTGCAAGCCAGTCGCGCGGTTTCGCTATTCTGCTCCCCCTCGCGCGATCCGTACAAGAACTTTCAAAGAAGGAAGTCTGGGAGGACAGTGACGTGTGCGGATCACCGCTCGCATGGACCCTCTCCCCCGTTCTTCGATAACCGGCCGTCAATCTGCCCGGCCAGTACTGTCGTCCGGCCTCGAAACTCCGGCGGGCCAGTCTTGGCCCGCTGGAGTTCGACGGTCGGTCTAGAACGTAAAGATCGGTCCGAATTCGCTTCGGTGATCCTGCCATTCGTTGGATGGCTGTCCAGCAATTGTGTATATCGTGAGGCCGTCCTTCATCCGAGTGGCGTAGACCGACTGCTCGAAGGCAAACTGGCACCAGTTGTTGAATTTGTAATACACGGTGCCTATTGCCGTCTTGCCCATTAGCATTGGCAACGGGGCAGTGCCGCCGCCATTGTAGGCAGCAACATAGCCGGGATTGTTGAGATCCCGGTCATTCACTTGGTCTTTGCCCATGGTGAATAGAAGCTGCCAGCCCGCGTTGTGGCCATGTGGATCAGCCTTGAACCATCGCGAAAGCGGCAAGCCAAGCTGGACGAACCCTCCAAACGACCGGATGGGCCTCTGCGGAGCAACCACGGCGTCCCCGCTCGGGCACGCACCGCCAACCAGTGCTGCAGTGCAACCGAGGACGGCGCCACCCGCAGCCACCAGCGGGCCGCCATCCGCACTGACGTAGGGCCCGGATACCGCAGTCAGCCCAGCCACATCGGTGGCAAAAGTGTTGATCTGGCCGCCGAAGTAGAAGCGTAAATCGCCTCCGCGATAGGCAGTTGCCACCACGGTAAACCATCGCGTCGGCAGTTGCGCCACGATTTGTCCGCCCCACTGCGGGCTGGACGCTTGAAAGCCGTTCGGAAACGCAGACTCCAGGGAGCAAGCCAGCACATTTGTACCGCCGTCGCAAACGTACGAGCTGTTAGGAACGATCGACGTGCGCCGCGAATGGAATCCAGCCAACGATATTTGTGCCGGCGCGACACCCTTAGCCGGATCAATCTGATAACTCAAGGCCACCCTGCCTTCCCATTCGGGACGGTCCGAGTCGGCGCCCTCGCGCTCGCCTTCCCCAAGTTGACCCGCGAGTCCGGATAACCCGAGCTTTAGGATCTGACCCGTGCTTGGCATCATGATCCCAAATTGCGGCTCGAGGTTGACGTGGTGTACCTTATCCAGCGTCCAGATAAAGCCCCCCCGCATCTGCGGCGAGCGCTCCCAGACGTTGCCCCAGAACGCACCATTGAATGTGGTTTCCACTATATTTTCCAGTGCGCCCGACCCAAAAAGCGTCCAGTCCTGCCCACCTAGAAAGAAAACGTCAAAGGTATCGCTGGCGTGGTAATCCAGGCGGACATATGCCAGCCGCAGTTGCGGTTCGCTGCTGCGGATCGACGAAACGTCGCGGTTGTCGACTTCGCTGAAATTACCTTCGAAGTCCCCCTCGATCTTGCCGGTCAGGGTAAGGTTCTTCGACATGTCCGGCCATTCCACGTTGAGCCCAAAGCGCGTCGACCGCGCCTTCACGTGGACCTCGGGATCTTCGGTTGGGCCCGTGTTGAAAGTCGAGTTGGGTCCAGCAGTAAGCCAGATACCGGGAAATGGAAAGTCATCGCCATTGGGGTCGCTGCTGTCATGGACAACGGTCGCCTTGATAAAGCCGTAAGGCGCGAGCGTGATCGGGCCAGCTTTAATCCCGGCTAGACCACCGGTCTTTGGGGCGTCGATCGGGAACACCCGGACCGGAATCACCGCCCCTGCCACGGTAGCTGGCGGAGGTGGCAACTCGCCCGCCACCCGCGACGGAATTGGCGTCTGCGGTTTTACTTGGGGTTGAGATTGTGGCGAGGCATCTGCAGCCTCACGCGACGACGACGACCCAGATTCCCGGGCCTCAACCGGCGCCACTGGCGCTGCAGGTTGCGCTGCCGGAGTACCGACTGCCGACAAATCCGCCGCACTCAATACTCCTTTGCGGCTGAGCGCTTCGACCAGAAGCTGAAATTCAGCATCCGGAGCCGCGTTCCGGATGGCGTCGGCCTCCGCTGCCCCAAGAACTCCCTTCTTCACCAGCACACCCAATAGCGCAGTCACGTTCGCATTTCCCGGGGTCGCAGTCAGGCTGGGAGCCGGGGTCGGACTCCCCGGCACGGCGGCGGCTTCCGCCACGTCCACTCCATTTTCTTTTGCGGTTTTGGGGTCGTTGCCTCCCGCCATCAGCGGCACAGCCGCGATGGCCAGCATCAGCAGACACCACAACAATTGCTTCAGCTTCGTCGACATAGACGTTCTCCTCGTTCTGGCTCAGACCTTGGCGCAGAACTGGAGCGGAACGGTACGACACCTTCGTAAACGATGTCAAGACGTTATTTGCTTTGGGAATAGAGCCTTCGCTGTTTACTCTGGGAATACGGGTTTACCCCAAAAGCAGCCGAGTGATATTGGGGAAGCTGCTCCGGTTCTCCGGAAGACGGAGACGGAAAACGGGCTCTGCTGCGACAGAACTATGGAAGGTTGGCACCACTAGATCGGCTTCAGGCGCCGGCGGAGCGTTGCTGAGAGTCGGCACGAGCCTTTGCCGCGCGCGCCGCAAGTTCCGGAATCGTCGGCACCGATTCCGGAGCAATCAATTTGCTCTCCGGTGGCTGCGATCCAGTGCGGATCGCCTCGGTCAGCATTTCCAGGGCAAGGTCCGTATTCGGACGAATAAAGATCGTCGCCGCCAGCAGGCCGCTCCGCACCCACGACTGGCCCGTCTTCGGCAACCCGTCGCATCCGGTGAACGGAATCTTCAGCCACCGTTCCCGCTCGCCCACTGCGATTTCCGCGAACGCCTTCCTTGCGCCCGCCGCCATGCTGTCGT
>JBAWCJ010000270.1:0-13168 GCA_049590215.1 Candidatus Sulfotelmatobacter sp.
GGCGCGATTCTCAATCCTGACCTCAGCGTGAATCGCGCGAAGCTGGCAGAGGCTGCTTTCGGATCGACGGTGAAGGCCGCGTCTCCGGCAACGGCGTCTCGCATTCAAGAGTTGAACCGCATCGTCCATCCCGCAGTGCTGCGAAGTCAGGAAGAGTGGATGAACGAGGCAGGACGACAGGATCCGCACGCTGTCGCGATCGTGGAAGCTGCGCTTATCCTCGAGGCGGGTGCTGCGAAACGTTTTGACCGGCTGATTGTTGTGACCTGCACCGACGAGCAGCGCATCGCCCGCTTCGCCGCTCGACATAAGTTAGACCTCGAGGCCGCCCGCAAGGAAGTCGAGCGCCGCATGGCCGCGCAACTGCCTGAAGCCGAGAAGATCAAAGCAGCCGATTTCGTTATCGACAACTCCAGTTCACTCGACCACACGCGGGAGCAGGTGCGGGAGTTGTGGGAAAAGCTTCGTGTCGAGGCGGCGACTAAGCACTAACCAGTCTTACGTTGCCGCATACGCCGTATTCTTGTCATCCCGAGCGAAGCGAGGGATCTTGGTGTTTGTCCCGGGCGGCAACACTTGTTGCGTCTGCACGAACCAAGATCCCTCACTTCGCTCGGGATGACAAGCCTTTGTGGAGGCAAGTACTCAAGACTTCTTCAGAAATTTTCCCTGCTCAAGTTCTTTGAAGGCCTGCTGCAGCTGTTCCTGCGTGTTCATCACAATCGGCCCGTACCATGCCACGGGCTCTTCCAGAGGCTTCCCGGATACCAGGAGGAAGCGGATTCCATCCTCGCCTGCCTGCACGCTAACCTCGTCTCCGCGGTCGAAAAGAATGAGAGAGCGGTTCTCGGCGTCGACGGGAGGAGTTGTGTCCAGCCATTTCACGGATTCCGTCGGCACCGCCAGAGGGCCGGACGCATTGCAGAACTTCCCGTTTCCCCCAAAGACATAGGCGAAAGCATGGCGCGTCGTCTCCACCGGCAGCGTCTTTTTCCTGCCGGGAGCGACTGACACATCGAGGTAAATCGGATCGGCGGCAATGCCATCCACCGGCCCCTTCTTTCCCCAGAAGCTTCCGCAGACGACCCGCACGTGGGTGCCGTCATCGTCCTTGATCTCGGGGATATCTAGCGCCTTCACTTCCTGATAGCGCGGTGCGGTCATCTTGAGCGAGGCCGGGAGATTCGCCCACAGCTGAAACCCGTGCATGCGTCCCGACGGATCGCCCTTGGGCATTTCCTGGTGGATAATGCCGCTGCCCGCCGTCATCCACTGCACGTCGCCGGCGGCGATGGCGCCGCGGTTTCCCATGCTGTCGCCGTGCTCGACGGTTCCTGCGAGCACATAGGTGATGGTTTCGATTCCGCGGTGAGGATGCCAGGGGAATCCCGCCAGATAATCCTCGGGAACATCATTGCGGAAGTCGTCGAGCAGGAGGAAGGGATCGGTCTCTTTGGTGTTTCCAAAGCCGAAGGCGCGGCGAAGATGCACGCCTGCTCCTTCAAGAGTCGGCTTCGATTTGATAACACGCTTAACTGGTCGGATGGACATATAGGCCTCTGATTGCGAGGTCTTTTGATGTTGAAGCCTGGCTCGGGGATTCCGGCGCGGTGAGTCTGTCTGCCTGTGGACTTCCCTGCGAAAATAAAGTTCTCAGGGACGATGCTGGGGCGCCTGCGATTCGCGGGCTGACAGGAAAAACCGGGGTATCCCCCCTCCCCCCTCCATCTCTGGAATCATCAGGTTAGCAAGAAATTCCCGGCAAAATCCGGATGACAAGGAACTTAGAGGTCAAAATCTAGACAACAAAGAACTTAAGTGGCGACGACTTGCTCTGGAGCAGACCGTCACGGCCTCGACCATCATCGCTGATTTAAGTTGGGGAGGCAAGGTTAGATGTCACATTTGGGGCTGTGCAAAATGTGATTAGGCGCGGAGCCATCGTGGCAACCCAGGGCTTGCGCCCTGGGCCGAATTCTTGCGCCGGTTCGCGGCTGGGCAGGGGCGTGCGTGCGAGGCCAAGTAGGCAGGGTCCGGTCTAGGGAATGCCTAGCGGCGATATTAATTGCTGCGGAGGGTGCAGGGGTCCTTCGACTCCGCGGGGCGCGCTTCGCTTACCCCGCTCCGCTCAGGATGACACTTTGGGGAACGGATTTGGCTAGTTGGAACCGTCCCTGCTCTCCGGCACTCGTCGCGTTTTTGCCGGCGGGGTCCGGTCTAGAGAATGCCTGGCCGCGATCCCGATTGTTGCGGAGGGTGTAGGGGTCCCTTCGGCGAGCTCAGGGCAGGCTCTTCGACTTCGCGGGGGCGCGCTTCGCTTACCCCGCTCCGCTCAGGATGACACTTGGGGGAACGGATGAGCGACATGACGGAACATTGTTTAGAATCAATCGTAGTATTGAATATGAACCTGTTCCTAGATGCGGTGTGCGCTCCCCAAGGTTTGAACTTATGAGACTCATACGACCTGCATTATTAGCGCTGCTTATTGCTGGCGCGTTTTTCTATTTCACTACCTGGCGTTCGAACGCGAGGCTGGCCGGGGCGAATCCGGTGGGCTGGTTTGGTCATCCCGCGCACGTGGAGATTACCGAGGCTTCTGGCGGCGAGGGGCTCGACAGTGAAGAGCAGAACAATATCAACGTTTATCGCAAGAATATTCCGTCGGTGGTGAACGTCACGTCGCGCGCCATGACCTTCGACTTCTTCTACGGCCTGGTGCCGCAGGAGGGGCAGGGCTCAGGCTTTGTGATCGATAAAGACGGACATATTCTCACCAACTATCACGTCATTGCTGACGCGCGGCAGGTGGAAGTGACGCTGCACAACCGCAAGAAGTATAAGGCGACCGTGGTGGGCACTGATCCGGCGCACGATCTGGCTGTGATCCTGATCAAAGCGCCTGACCTGGTTCCTGCAGTGCTGGGCGATTCGCGCAACTTGCAGGTGGGGCAGAAGGTGTACGCGATCGGCAACCCGTTTGGGCTGGCGGGGACGATGACGCGTGGCATTGTGAGTTCGATTCGCCCGGTGCGCGAGCCCAACGGGGCGACCATTGATGAGGCAATTCAGACTGATGCTGCCATCAACCCGGGGAACTCAGGCGGCCCGCTGATGAACTGGCACGGAGAAGTGATCGGCATTAATACGATGATTCTTTCGAGCGTCGGACAAAACGCCGGGATCGGCTTCGCGATTCCAATCAACACGGCGAAAGCAGTGTTGAACGATTTGATGACGCTCGGTCGGGTGCGGCGGCCGGCTCTGGGCGTACGCACGATTCCGATCAGCGCGGAACTGGCCGATGAAATGGGTTTGCCCGTGGACTACGGCCTGCTGATCGTGCAAGTTACTCCCGGCGGCTCGGCCGATCTGGCCGGGCTGCACGGCGGCACCGAGCGCGCTTACCTGGGCAACATCCCGATCATGCTGGGCGGCGACTTGATTGTGGCCATCGACGGCGAGAAGGTTGAAGACGAGCAGGATCTCGCGCAGATGATGAATAACCACCGGGCTGGGGATACGGTGAAGGTTACGATTTTCCGCAACAAGAAGAAGATGGACGTAAGCGTGGCGCTGGGCGAGGCCAGGGAACAAGTCTGAAGCATGCCCGATTCAGAATTGAGCCGCTATGAGTGTGGACGCGATCCGCAAGTTCTGCCTGGCATTACCGCGGGCTACTGAAAACCTGCAGTGGGGTGACGATCTCTGCTTCAAGATCGGCGGGAAGATTTTTGCGATAGCCAGTCTGGACAATCCGAGGCTTTGCTTCAAGTGCACGCCTGAGACTTTTGCCGAGTTGATTGAGCGTGAAGATATTCATCCGGCGCCTTATGTGGGGCGGTACAAGTGGGTGATGCTGGATCGGCTCGACGCCGTGCGGTGGGACGAATTGCAGGAGTTGATCGGGCAGTCGTTTGAGATGGTGGCGGCAAAGGCTCCCACAAATAAGTCGATAAAAAAGAGAGCGACCTCTAAACGCTCGCCGCGGAAAAGCAAGAGAGCTTGAGAATCCGGTCTGCCTGATTTGACTCTACTTACCGCCGTCGGCTAGCCTCAAGAGTCTGCCGGTGGCGGACGCGTTCGATTCCTCATGCGATTCCGAAACAAATCATCGATTTCGCTGCTGATGGCGGCCTGGGCGACGTTTGTCTCGATGTTTGTCCCTGCCCGCGCTCACGGCTCTACGGAGCCGGTCCACGCGGCGCACGGAATCGTAGTGAGCGTTCACGAATTGGCTTCCCGTGCCGGAGTCGAGATCATGCAGGCCGGCGGTAACGCTGTGGATGCGGCAGTGGCTACGGGATTCGCGCTGGCAGTAGTGCATCCGGCGGCGGGAAATCTGGGTGGCGGCGGATTCATGCTGGTCCGCATGGCCGACGGCAAGACGCATTTTGTCGACTATCGCGAGAAGGCTCCGGCGGCGGCGAAGGCTAACATGTATCTCGATGCTCAGGGCAACGTGATCGAGGGCGCGAGCGAGATTGGGTACAAGTCGATTGGCGTACCGGGATCGGTTGCAGGCATGGTCTACGCCGAGCAGAAATATGGCAAGCTGACGCTCGAGAAGGTGATGGCGCCGGCGATCCGGCTGGCGCGCGAGGGCTATGCTCTGAGCTGGCGTGAGGCTCGCGACATGCAACGGGACAAATATCTGAGCAAGTTCCCCGAGTCGCGGCGCATCTTCCAGCGTGATGGCAATTACTACCAGCCGGGAGAAATTTTCCGCCAGCCTGATCTGGCACGGACTCTGGAGCGGATTGCGGCCAAGCCGGATGACTTTTATCACGGGGCGCTGGCTCAGGAGCTGGCGGCCGCGATGCAGAAAGGCGGGGGGCTGATCACTGCCGACGATCTGGCGCATTACGAAGTGAAAGAACGCGAACCGGTGCGGGGCAGCTATCGCGGGTACGAGATCATCAGCTCGCCTCCGCCATCTTCGGGCGGAACGGTTCTGATCGAATCGCTGAACATTCTGGAGGGATACGATCTAGCAAAGATGGGAGACCGGTCGGCCGAGTCCATTCATTTCACGACCGAGGCGTTTCGGCGGGCGTTTTTCGATCGGGCGGAATTTATGGGAGATCCGGATTTCTCAAAAATTCCCGTGGCGCAATTGATCGACAAGAAATATGGAGCTGCCTGGCGGGAATCGATTCAAGCGGACCATGCCAGCCCCAGCAAAGATTTGAAGCGGCCTGCGATCTTCAGCGAGCTTGAGCAGTATGCCGCACTCCATCCCCAGCCTTCGGGAAATCACGAATCGCCCAACACGACGCACTATTCCGTCGTGGATGCTGACGGAAACGCGGTTGCCGTGACGACGACCCTTAACGGCTGGTTCGGAGCGCGGGTCACGGCGGACGGCCTGGGATTTTTGTTGAACGACGAGATGGATGACTTCTCCACCAAACCTGGCGTGCCGAATTCCGACGGATTGATTCAGGGAATGGCGAATGCCATCGGGCCGGGGAAACGGCCGCTTTCGTCGATGACGCCGACCATCGTTGTGCATGATGGGAAACCGTTTCTGGTGCTGGGTTCGCCGGGCAGTTCGAAGATCATCACGACGGTGGCCAATGTTCTGATGGGCGTGATTGATTACGGGATGAATATTCAGGAGGCCGTGGATGCTCCGCGCTTTCACCATCAGTGGATGCCCGACGTGTTGAACGTGGAGCAATGGTTTTCGCCGGATACGGTGCAGGCGTTGCAGAAGATGGGATACAACGTGCAGATCGGGCTGCGCTACGGAGAGTTTTCGGTTCCTTACTGGAGCGATGCGGAGTGCATCGCCATCGACCCACAGACCGGTGAACGCCTTGGAGCCAGCGACTACCGGGGTAACGGAAAAGCGGTGGGGTACTGATGCTGAGAGCCGTTTCAACATACTTGTACGTGAGAGAGCGGCTGCATCCAGGAATTTTGGATGGACTGGCTCGCAGCGGAGTGCAGGCGATTGAGATTTTCGCGGCGCGCCAGCACCTCGATTATGCCAACCGCAAAGCTCACGTCAAAGAGATTGCGGAATGGTTCCGCGGGAGCGGAGTTCCGCTTAATTCGGTGCACTCGCCGCTATACGCCGACTATGAGTGGGGCAGGGCCGGGGCGCCACCGATAAACCTGGCATCGACCGACCGCGCCGGGCTGGTGGAGGCGATGGATGAAGTGAAGCGTGCACTAGAGATTGCGGAACAGATTCCGTTTCGTTTTCTGGTGCAGCACCTTGGACTTCCCAACGAAAGTTTCAGCGAGAAGAAATTCGAGTCAGCCATGACCGCCATCGAGCACTTGCGGGCTTTTGCCAAGCCGCTGGGCGTGCGAATTTTACTGGAAAACATTCCCAACGAGCTTTCCACGCCGGAAAAACTGGTGGAGATGATTCACTCCGCGCACTTTGATGACGTGGGAATCTGCTTCGATTTTGGACACGCCCACATGATGGGCTCGGTGCGTGAGGCCTTCGAGTTGGTGCGGCAGCAGGTCTGCTCTACGCATGTTCACGACAACGCCAAACTCCATGATTCGCACCTGTGGCCGGGACAGGGAACGATCGACTGGAAAGAAGCGATGGAACTGTTGCGCTCCGCGCCACAAAAGCCGGCTGTGATGCTGGAACTGGCGGAAGACGACAAGGTGAATCCGCTGGAAAAGTTCGAAGCGACGTTCGAGAAGCTGGAAACAGCGTAAGAGCTTTTCACCGCCGAGCACGCGGAGAACGCCGAGCAGGGAGGGTCAAAGAAGTTGTTTACTCGGCGCTCTCGGCGTGCTCGGCGGTAAACGGGTGTAGGTGGGTTTTGTAAGTTATGTCTTCGCCTGTAACTACTATTGCTGAGATCGGGAAGCACGAAGGGCAAGCGGTTACGCTTCGCGGCTGGTTGTATAACCTGCGCGAGAGCGGGAAGTTGCTGTTCCCGCAATTTCGTGACGGCTCCGGTGTGATTCAGGGCGTGGTGCCGAAGAATGCCGTGACTCCGGAAGTGTTCGAGGCGATCAAGACTTTGACGCAGGAGTCGAGCGTGATCGTGGAAGGCAAGGTTCGCGCTGATAAGCGCGCTCCCGGCGGCTATGAACTCGATGTGGTGAATGTGCAGGTGGTGCAGCGCGTGCCGGAGTCTGATCCCTACCCCATTACGCCCAAGGAACATGGCACCGAGTTTTTGATGGAGCACCGGCACTTGTGGGTGCGCTCGCAACGGCAGGCTTCGATACTGCGAGTGCGCGCGGAGATTATTAAGGCGGTGCGTGATTTCTTCGACGAGCGCGGCTTCACGCTTACTGATCCGCCGATTTTGACTCCGGCGGCTTGCGAGGGTACGAGCACGCTCTTCCCCGTCGATTATTTCGACGAGCAGGCCTACCTTACGCAATCGGGCCAGCTTTACATCGAAGCCACGGCCATGGCGCTGGGCAAGGTGTATTCGTTCGGTCCAACATTTCGCGCGGAGAAATCGAAGACGCGCCGCCACCTGACCGAGTTCTGGATGGTCGAACCGGAAGTCGCTTATGCCGAACTCGACGACCTGATGGATCTGGCCGAGGGGCTGATCAGTTTTGTCGTGAAGCGCTGCCTGGAGCGGAGGCGTGCGGATTTGCAGGCGATCGGCCGCGATCTTTCGAAGCTCGAAAAGATTGCGCCGCCTTTCCCGCGGATCACATACGACGATGCCGTGAAGAATCTGCAGGAAGGCTTTGCCAAGGGCGCACTGGAAACGAAATTCGAATGGGGCGGCGACCTGGGCTCGCCTGATGAGACTTATCTTTCGGCGCAGTTCGACAAACCGGTGATGGTGCATCGTTATCCGGCGAAGGTGAAGGCCTTCTACATGGAACCCGATCCGCTGCGGCCCGAGTTGGCGTTGTGCGTCGATGTGCTGGCGCCGGAGGGGTACGGGGAAATCATCGGCGGATCGCAGCGCATGGCGTCGCACGAGTTGCTGGTGCAACGCATTCATGAGCACGGATTGCCGGAGGAAGCGTTTAAGTGGTATCTCGACCTGCGCAAGTACGGCAGCGTGCCGCACGGCGGTTTCGGCATGGGCATTGAACGGGCCGTGGCCTGGATCTGCGGACTTGAACATGTGCGGGAAACGATTCCGTTTCCGCGAATGCTGAATCGGCTGTACCCGTAAGAGGGTTTTCACCGCCGAGCGCGCGGAGAGCGCCGAGAATGGAAGAAAAAGACAGGCTCGATTCGATTACGCGGCGGATCATCGGGGCGGCAATCGAAGTACATCGGCGCCTGGGGCCGGGGCTGCTGGAGTCAGCGTACGAAACCTGTTTGGCATTCGAACTTGGGCAAATGGGGCTCAAGATCGAGGAACAGAAGCCTCTGCCGGTTGTCTATCGCGACGTAAAGCTTGACTGCGGGTATCGCCTCGATTTGGTCGTTGAGGATTCGTAATAGTTGAGATCAAGGCCGTCGATCATCTAGCTCCGATTCACGATGCGCAGTTGCTTTCGTATCTTCGGCTCTCTGACAAGCGGGTCGGTTTGCTCATCAACTTTCATGTTCGCGTTCTGAAAAACGGCTTGAAGAGAATCATGAATGACTTTCCTGATTCGGCGCGCTCGATGGCTAAAGTGACTAAGGACGAAAAGAGTTGAAATCGAAGCGATGCAACGCAGAGACCGCTGAGGAAAGAAAGAGAAAGGTCAAAGCGGTTGCTTCTTGGCGTAATCGGCGTACTCGGCGTGCTCGGCGGTGAATAGGCTTACCTGCTAACCACGGACCTATGACGACATCCTCCACAACTATCAGCCCCAAGAAGATTCGCGTGATCGGCGTGCCGCTTGATCTGGGGCAGTCGCGGCGTGGCGTCGACATGGGGCCTTCGGCCGTTCGCGTGGCAGGGCTTGAAGCGCGGCTGGAGGCGCTGGGGCATGAGGTTGAGGACGGCGGCAACGTCGCCGTGGCTATTCCGGAGCAGAAAAAAGAAGGCGACACGCACGCCAAGTATTTGAAAGAAATAACGGCGACCTGCACCAAGCATGCGGAATTGGTGCTCAAGACGCTTGAAGCCGGCAAGATTCCCTTGGCTCTCGGTGGGGATCATTCGATGGCAGCAGGCACGGTATCGGGAGTAGCGGAATTCTACCGGCGGCAGAACCAGCGGATCGGGCTCATCTGGATCGACGCGCATACCGACATCAACACGCCCGAATCGTCGCCGAGCGGCAATGTGCATGGCATGCCATTGGCTGCACTCATGGGGCTGGGTCCGGCTGAACTGCAAAACATCTTCGATTTTTCTCCCAAGGTGAAGCCGGAGAACTGTGTGCTGGTGGGAGTGCGCGACATTGACGCGATCGAGAAAGAAAATGTGCGCCGCGCCGGCATCGGCGTGTTCACCATGCGCGATATCGACGAGCGTGGAATGCGGACCGTGATGGAAGAAGCCTTGCGTATGGCCGGACGCGGGACCGCCGGCTACCATATTTCGCTCGATATGGATTGGATCGATCCAGAAGACGCGCCGGGCGTGGGTACTCCGGTGCGCGGAGGCGCTACTTATCGCGAAGCGCATCTCGCCATGGAGATTATTGCCGACCACGGACGCATGGTGAGTTTCGAGATTGTCGAAGTGAATCCCGTGATCGACGAGCACAACCGGACTGCGGACCTGGCGGTGGAACTCGCGCTGTCGGCGTTTGGAAAGAAAATTCTGTAAGGCTTATGAAAAAGCTTCGAGTCGGTATTCTTTTCGGCGGGCGCAGCGGAGAGCATGAAGTCTCTCTGCTTTCGGCTGCATCCGTTCTCAACGCCATCGATAGAGACAAATACGAAGTCGTGCCCATCGGCATCACCAAAGACGGCCGCTGGCTGACGGCGGGCGATGCTGAGAACCTGCTGCAGGGCAAGCTGGTGATCGAGCCTCGTCAACTCCGTGCCGGCGACCCTGAAACCACTCCAGCCGCAGCCGTGCTCGCACGCGGAGAGTCGGTGGTGGTGCCTCCCGAGCCGGTGCACCGGCAGAGCGGGTTGGTTCCTTTTCAGACGGAGGCTGCGTTCGCGCGGCGCGCCAGCGACCGCGCCATCAATGTGGATGTGATCTTTCCTGTGCTGCATGGAACGTTCGGTGAAGATGGAACGATTCAGGGCCTGCTCGAACTCGCTGACCTCGCTTATGTGGGCGCGGGTGTGCTGGGTTCGGCTGCGGGCATGGACAAAGACATTATGAAGTCGCTGTTCAGCGCCGCCGGGTTGCCCATTGTGAAGCACGTGACCATTCTGCGGAGCGCCTGGGAGAGCGAGCCGAAGAAAGTTCAGAAGTTCGTCGAGAGCAAAGTGAATTATCCCGTGTTTGTGAAACCTGCGAACCTGGGATCGTCGGTGGGAATCAGCAAGGCGCGCGACCGCAAGGAACTCGGCCCGGCAATCGAAGAAGCGGCGAAATTCGACCGCAAGATTGTCATCGAGCAAGGCGTGGGCGGGAAGAAAAACAAAGCGCGCGAGATCGAGTGCTCAGTGCTCGGCAACGACGAGCCCATTGCTTCAATCCCGGGTGAAATTGTTCCGGTCAAAGAGTTCTACGATTACAACGCGAAGTATCTCGATGAAGGCTCGGAACTGATTATTCCGGCGAAGCTCACGAAAGCGGAGACCAAGAGAGTTCAGGAACTGGCGGTGCGGTCGTTCAAAGCGGTCGATTGCTCCGGCCTGGCTCGTGTGGATTTTCTGATGGAACCCGGTTCAGAGAAGGCTGGATCAGGCAAGTCGCGGAAGATTTATTTGAACGAGATCAATACCATGCCTGGATTCACGGCGATCAGTATGTATCCCAAGCTGTGGGCGGCATCGGGACTGGATTATCCAGGCCTGATCGACCGGCTGATTCAGTTGGGCCTGGAGCGGCACGCGGATAAGAAAAAGAATCAGTACTCGCGATGAGAGTGCAGCGCCCGGAGAGTGGTGCGAACGCCTCCCATGGCCTGCGGCAGTGCAAGAATGCAAGGGATCCTTCGACCTCCGCTCAGGATGACAGGGTTACGCAGTGAGCTACTGTGCGCCTGCCTTCTCCATGAAGCTGGCCTGATCGGCCTTCATCTTCTTCAACCCTTCCATCGGCAGATAGACCATGTGGCCGGCTTCGTAAGTGGTGAAGGAAATGTTGTCGCGATATTTCTCGGGCAGATCGAGGTGTTGAACCGCATAATTGGCCGCGAAATAGGGCGTGGCCAGATCGTAGTAACCCTCCATTACTAAAATCTTCAAATACGGATTCTTCACAATGGCTTGCCGCATGGCCGAGGCCGTGTCTGGAAAACCCTGAATCGCCGATCCCCAATCCCACTTGTCGAAGCCGATGTCTTGCGCGCGCACGTAGTAGGGCATGTCGGTTTTGTATCCGAGTTCGGTGCGCACATAGTTGTTGAACACAGAAGTGAAGGGCGGTTGGGTAGCGGAGCCGGTGGGATCGTAGAAAGGCGTATCAAGCAAGCCGTTGGGGTCGGGGCCGGTGTAGCGTCCGTCAAGGCGACCTACGCGGAGTTTCTGGTCGATCAGCAAATAGTGCGTGAACTTGCTGACGTTGATACGCAAATTGGCTTCGTCGACGACCTCTTTACTGAGGCCAGTATAACGGGCCAGTTGTTCGACGATTTTCTCGCGCTCTTGCGGAGTGAGGGCGTCTCCCTTTGCCAGAGCTTGAGCATAATCGCCGAATGCCCACTGTTCCGATTCCTGCCGGGCGCGGTTCAAGTCCTGCGCAAGATCAGGCGTGAGCTTGTGATGATAACCCGCGATCATGGTGAAGGACGGAATCAGAAAAATATAAGGCTGGTCGTTAGTTTTGGTCTCTTCGAGGGTTTCAAAATTCAGCACGCTTGAGAGCAGAGTTATGCCGTTGAATGAGATGCCGCGATCGGCAAGGTAGCCGGCGATTCCAGCGGCACGGGTCGTCCCGTAGCTTTCTCCTAAAATGAACAACGGCGACGACCATCGTTCATTGCGCGTGATGTAGAGGCGGATGAACTCGCTGAAGGCCTCGATGTCTCCCTTGACGCCCCAGAATTTTTTGAACAGCTCAGAATCGGCGGCGCGGCTGAAGCCGGTGCCGATGGCGTCGATCAGCACCAGGTCGCTTTTGTCGAGCAGGGTGTAGGGATTGTCCTCCATGCGGTAGGGCGCCGGCGGCATGAATCCGTCGGGCTGGAGCACGACGCGTTTGGGCCCGAGCGCTCCCATGTGCAGCCAGATCGAAGCCGAGCCTGGGCCGCCGTTGAAGGCGAAAGTGAGCGGGCGCTTGGCGGCGTCCTGGCCGTCGAGTGTGTAGGCGACGTAGAACATCTCGGCTTCAATCCTGCCATCGCCGCGCTTGATCGGAAGACGTCCCGCGGTCGCCGTATACTTCAACACCTTTCCATCTACGGTGACCTGGTGGTGCGTGGCGACCGGAGGCGCCTCGGTCATGTCGTAGTGCTCTTCTTTGTCTTTTTCCTTGTCGGAGGAGGCTAGCGGCGCCGCGGGCTTCTGCTCGGAAGAAGTGTCGGCCTTACTTGTGTTCTCAGCCGGTTCAGTAGACGTCTGCGCGGACTGCTTCTTTTGACTTTGAGACTTCGGAGTGCTGGTCTGCTGTGAGTTGGACTGCTGGCCCCAAGCCGCAAGTGCCAGAGCGCAAGCCGCAGCCAGCGCAAGCGAAGACGTTCTCATGATCGGTCCCTCGTTTAGAAATGCTGAGTGAATTTTTTGAACGGCAAGAATTGTACACCGTGCGCTCCGCCCGAAGTAACTACAGTCCTGTACCTGCTTTTGCCGATGGAGTTGGCATGGCTGGCAATCGTCTTCGTTATCTGACCGCGGATGATTGGGTTCTAATTCAGGCCAGGGCGGTGCGGCGCACATTCAAACTGGGGGAAGAAATCATCCGGCAGGGTGGCTGGGGCTGAAGGTGACCTCGGTCGAACTGGCCCGTGAAATGACGCTCCGCGACCGCCGCTAGGGCGCCAATTTCCCGGCCTGCCGGAGATCTAAAATTGTTGGTTGACGAACCCCATACCGCGTTGTAGCATTGTTAGGACAAGTTTGCCTTTCGGGGCAGACTGAATTTCATGCAGAGTGGCTGAGGGACGAGCCCTGTGACGCCACGGCAACCGGATCGGGATCATATATCTCGACCGCCAGGTGCCAACTCCCGCCCGGAAACGGGGAACATGAGATTCGGATGCG
>JBAWCJ010000271.1:0-3839 GCA_049590215.1 Candidatus Sulfotelmatobacter sp.
TCGCTAAGCCGCCACCGATGATGACGACGACCCCGTCCCCGCCACCTTGCGCACGGCCAGCGACATCATCACCCGCGCCACTCCGCTGAAGATCAGGCTGATTCCGACCAGCGTGCCAATCGCCCACAACGAACTCGACGGCCATTGCAGGTAGATCAGCGCCCCCAGCAGAAGCGTAACAATGCCATCCGTCAGCACCCAGCCCGCTCCCTGCAGCGGACGCATCTTGAAAAACAAAATGACATCCAGCACGCCTTCCACTAAAAACAGAATTGCCAGCAGCAAAGTAAGCGATGCCACGCCCACCAGCGGACGCCAGATCAAATACCCGCCGAAACACACATATGCAACGCCAACGAGAAGTTTCCAGATCATGCTGCCCGCGCCATGCGCGCGAAAAGCCAGCACCAGATGGACCACGCCCGCCAAGATAATCAGCCACGCCACCAACCCGGCAACCGCCACCGCGGCCAGAAGTGGCAAACCCACCGCGACCATGCCCAACACAATCAGCAATACTCCCCACAAAATCGAAACCGTTGAAGCCTGCTTCACCATCTCACCCGAAGCGCTCTGCGCCATAAAGCCCTCCTTAAACCAACGGCGTAAGCCTACCGCAAAAAGCCCATGAATAGAAGGGATTCGTATCAGCGCGGGGCGTTAGCCGCGCCGCAACCAGCCCCGCACCCCGCGGCACCGTGAAAAAGCGGCGCTTCAGCGCTGCCTAAAGCCCGGGAAGGGCACGGCTTCAGCCTGCCTTAAAGCGTCCAGGAAAGAACCCGGCTTCAGCCGCTGAGGGCGTGTGGAACGCAAACAGCACGGCGGGAGGAGCGGAAGTCAATGGGTGCAGCCTCGCCACAGCAGTTGACTTTGCTCCCAGAATAGCTTCAGAAGTTTGTTCTCGGCGAGCCTGAGCCTACCGCTCATCGATCGTCAAGTGGATCTCTTTCATTTCCTTAATTTCCGCGATCACGATCGCGTGCGTCCCCATCCGCTCAAACACAGTCCCGCTAGCCCGCACGTATTTACCGACGAATGGCATCAGCGCTTCCCGCTGATCCGTGTCAGGCATTTTGTCGGAGATGGGAAAATACAAGTGCCCATCCTTGGTCAGAATAACCAGCGGCGAACCACCCCTCACGCATGCCCTCACACATTTAAGGCTCAGGTTAGTCGCAGTTCCATCCAGGTTCTGAATGGGACAGGCAACATCCCGAACCAGGCCCTCGATTGTTTCTTCCGAAGCGTTAGCCCGGTCGCCTGCCATCGAAGTTTTCTGCGCTGAGTGGGACGCCGCCAGCACCGAGACCATCCCGCAGCCCGCCAGCAAGCAAACCGTTAAGAGTCGGCTCATCGGTTCTCCTTTTCACTGGGCATTGCACTCCCTCCAGCCAGCCTCGTCAAGCTGAAGGACTTGCAATCCCGCCTGATCGACCCAGACCGGAGGCTCCCCGAAAACTCAATGAATGTAACCGCCTTATCTTCGACAGGTTTAATTGAGTGCGAACTCTCTGATCCTTGTACCGCCACCAACCATAGGGAGTATTGCTGACATACTCAGGCCGGGTTCGAGCTTCCCTACGGCCACGAAAGGCACGCGAAAATACCCGCAACCACCTGGGGTTGGCTGGCGTACGCGATCATCGTTCACACAGTTGGCGTAACACCGCGATTACACTCATCATTGAATCGCGGGCAGCAGCGGGCAGCAGCCGCCCGGTAGCTCTCCGGCTCACTTCGCGGGTTCCCAGCCCTCGGGCAGCATATCGAACGCTAATGTGTCACGGTAGGCATACTGATTTCCGTCCTGCACTGCCACTGGAGTCAACATATGCCAAATGCGGTCATCGTCGAAGACGTAACACTCACCCGATTCGTGCATCGTGAAGCGATCTATTTCTTGTTTGTCATTGTCGGTTATGACGACTTCGCCGCCCTGAGCACCGCAGCGGCTCAGTAGATGTGTGGCGATGTATTTTTCCCCGTCTTTATGTAAGCCCGGTGGGCTTGTGTCACATGGCCGCCCCGGCGTAGCCGTGAACCGGACCACATGCATGTTGACTAAATACGTCGTACCCACCGCCGAGAGCGGCAGGTATCGAAGGTGGTAAGCAACCATCTTATGAACGCCTGCAGTGCCGGCGATCGACTGGGGCAGTGGGGCGTATTCTCGCGGCTGGCCACCTAGCGTCGTGTTGTATTTTTTCAGCTGTACATACGGCGTGCTCTCATCCGTCGACCAAACTTTCACACCCCCCTCAACAATCTCGGCCTGGAGACGATTTAGGGAACGATACCTGTCGCCCCCATCATAGTATTCGTCTCTTGGAATGGACCAAGCAGCATGGGCTAACGCTTCCAGTGTGCGCGCTACGTCAACGTCAACTCTGAGCGGCTGACGAGTAAAGCCGCGCTCGACTAGGTCGTTTCGCGACCTGGCATTCGTTTCAACCGGAATAAAGCGATGTTGACCCATGATTCCTCCAGACACGGGCTTGAGGATTGCACGACGACGCCGATTTTCCTATCTCTTGCTGGCAGCTAATCAACATACTAAGCGTCCACGTCCCTAATCCGCAGAGCTATTGAGTGCGCTTTGCATCGAGCCATTATCGCAGCGGATTGCCCTTCAGCTCAAGGTTTGGGCGTGGCTATCGTAATATCCCCACTACGCTCATCAACCCGCGATCGTTGACCTGCAACGAGTGCAATCGTCCGCTAAACGTAATCATCCCCGAGAACTTTTTTTCGAGGGCCATCCCCAGCCCCACTTTTGTCTGTGACATCCAACCCATTCCCAGAGTAGGAAAACTCTGTCAAGCCACAATTTTTATCCCCTTTCCCCTCAACCCCTCCCCGACCCTCATCCACAGGCAACGTCGCCCACGCGTTGTTAAAATTGATCTATCGTGATTAGCCGCAGGCAATACCCCGCACCTGGCCCGGAAAACGATTTCGATCACACGGCTAACCCCATATTCCTCAATATTTTAGCCGCAAACCATTGGTTACAAAGATTTTACCCCGCCGGTCTCAGACCCGGCTCCTGCAATCTTCACAAAGCAAAGAATTTAACTAAAAGGTATCAAATTATTTTTGAGGTCTGAATCCGATGCCAGTCAACCCATCCGTCAAAACCTGCACCCACATCAAGGTCACCGGACACCCCTGCGGTTCTCCCGCCCTTCGCGGCGAGAAATTCTGCTACTTCCATCAGCGCATGATCCACGGCGTCCCCACCCCCTCGAAAGCCCGTATCCATCCCATGGCTCTAATCGAAAACGAAGAAGCCATCCAGGTAGCGCTGATGGAAACCATCAACGCCATCGTCCGCAATCAGATCGACTTCCAGCGCGCCAACCTGCTCATCAGAGCCCTAAGCATAGCCGTCCGCAACTCGCGCCGAGTCCGCTTCGATCGCCTCGAAAGCGAAATGGTCCGCAAACTCCCCGAAGTTGAGCAGGTCGAAGCCCAAGTAGCAGTCTCATCGCACGAAGCAGCCCACAGGGGAGTCGCGGAGCGACGAGATTCAATAGCCCCGCACGCAAGTGCGGGGAAAGCTGCCCTGAGCGAACGCAGTGAGTCGACGGGGATGGCACGCAAGCTCCCAGCCCGAGTAGCGCCAGCAGCAATCGCGCAAGCTCAAGCCGCCAACGCGCGCCCCCTGCGAGAGTGAATAGAGTTGAGAGCTGAGAACTGAGAACTGATTCTCCTTGACATTCGCTTTATATTCGCCAACAATGAGCCCATGGCGATCACACGCAGGCAGCGCGAAGTCTATGACTTCATCTCCCGCTTCGTGGCGGAGCATGGCTACTCTCCGTCGTTTGAAGAGATCG
>JBAWCJ010000272.1:0-2090 GCA_049590215.1 Candidatus Sulfotelmatobacter sp.
CCCTCCCCCCTGGGGTCTAGTGGAATCATCGGGTTAGCAGGAAATTCTCCGTAAAATCCGGATGTCAAAGAACTTAGAGGTCAAAATCCAGAGAACAAACGATTTAGGAGCGCGGCGAGTTGGGTTCACCCAACCGTCACGGCCTCGACCATGATCGCGCTATTTAATTTTGGGCGCAAGGTCAGATGTCACAACATTGCTGTGGAAAAAATTGGCAGAGAAACCGCCCGGGTTCCCCCGTCCGCTAAGTGATAACCTTGCGACATGGCTCACGATCCTGATGCGGGCCCGCGCTCTGCAAAACCTGTTCGATCGAACGCGCTGTTCGTGTTTGCTCTCGTCATCGGGATCTTCCTCGGCGTGCTATCCGTCGGCTTGATTGGATGGGTGATGCTGTCGCACAGTTCCGGGCGAGAGCTGTTGAGCCATGTGTGGTCGGCAGTAACAGGCAGAACCCTCAGTATCGATGTAAGCCAGCCTACGGTGGTCGATCGTATTCAGCGTTTGCAGCGGCTGGAGACCGTGGTTTACACCATGGACAAGGTGGTGACCGGCGCAAAAGAAAACCCCATCTTCCCGGATTTTCTGGCAGGAGATCGCCTGTTAATGCTGGTGCACGGCGAGGTTGTCGCCGAGATTGATTTCACGGATCTAAAGCCGGGCGATGTCAGAGTGAATGGGAAGCAGATTCAGTTGCATCTTCCGGCGGCGCAGGTGTTCCGGACTCGGATCGACAGCGCGAAGACGCGGGTCTATTCCAGGCAAACCGGGCTGCTGGTACCTACCGACCCGAATCTGGAAACGCAGGTGCGCCAGGAGGCGGAGCGTCAGCTGCAAGAGGCCGCACTGGCCGATGGCATTTTGCGAACCGCCCAGCAGAATGCGGTTTCTACTATCAGTAGTCTGCTGCAGGGTTTGGGGTTCGAGAAGATTGACTTTGACTAGCCGCGGTGCCTCGGTGGGGTAAGCGCCTTTCACCGGCAATTCTCAATGAGCGCTATCGCCTGTTTTCTTCAAATGACAGGTCCTGCTCGACCGCTGCTAGGGGAGAGTACGACCGTAATGTTGTACCGGTTAGTATTCCGCCCTACATTCAGCTCGTGAGAATAATTCGTTTGATTGCAATTCTGCTGTTGGCCTCGCTTGCAGCGGGGCAGCAGAATGAGTCGGCAACGTCGTCCAGTATTCCTGAGCCCAAGCTTCCTGTGATCGATTATGACGCTTGCCCAGGTAGGAGCAACCCCATCCCCAATGTGAAGCTCGTTAATGACGGCTTAATCTACGCATCGCCGGACAAGGGTAAATTAGTTGCTAAATTGAACGCTGGGGAGGAAGTGACTGTGCTCGCCGGAGCAAATGTGACACGCCGACCGGACAGAGCTGTGATCAAGTATGTTTCCCCGGATGACGCCGGCCAGCGGCCGCTCAAGGTGGGGGACATTGCCCTTGGTTATGGTTGGCATGTCGACGGGAACATGGTGTTCTGGGCGAAGGGAGTCTGGTTTCAAGAGGACATCGAGACCGTTGCGGAAAAGGGCGGATGCGGCTTTGGATCATTCGGCCCCGGTGGGTGCACCACTGACATAGTCAAGGACGGCGTAATTGAGTGGTGGGTGCAGGTCAAGACCAGCAACGGTGTCACTGGCTGGGTCTTAGCGGTCCGGTACAACGGCGACAATCGTTGGTACCGTTGGAGTGGTAATTTCTACGATCTTCTTCAGGGTCATTGCAGCTTAGACTGAGGTCTAGCTCCAAGCCATCGTTATTTCGCTATACCTGCTGAAAAATCGCCATTGCACTCATTGACCCGGAGCCGGCGCGCCGGATTAGCATTCCCCTTCGCAGACCTAGGCCCGCCTCGTCGGTGACATCCGTCCGCTCCGTGCCATAATATCTAACTGGTGCTACGACGGGCCCATTGCAGCTTTGGGCGCACGACCGGGCCCTACGAGACTAAAGCCCGAATCGTTTGTCAGCCGGGCGGTACGGCTTGAGGCTTGCCTTTCCTTAAGACATCCGCGGACGCAATCTAGTACGAATCGAGAGGACTATGAGCGCCATTGAACAGCCCGCTGCACTTCAGTTCCCTG
>JBAWCJ010000273.1:0-5582 GCA_049590215.1 Candidatus Sulfotelmatobacter sp.
AAAAGCATCGCCTTCATCTCGAATATGAGCGGGCGCAACAATCTGTGGCTCGTCCCCGCCGAAGGTGGATGGCCAGTGCAGCTCACGGTCAGCGATCAGCGCCAATCCTCACCAGCGTGGTCGCCCGACGGCAAGTGGATCGCCTACCAATCCGATTACGACGGCGATGAGCAATGGGATATTTTTCTGGTCTCGCCCAAGTCGGGAAAAGTCGTCAACCTCACCAGCACGCGCGAAATTGCCGAAACTGATCCCACCTGGTCACCCGACGGTCGCTATCTTGCGTATCTGGTTAAGCCAAAGACATCAGCGACCCACGAGATCGACGTCTACGACACGCTGATGCGCGAGGTCAAGCACATCACCACGAGCACGCCGCAGGACAAGGGAAATTTCAATCTCGTCTGGTCGAAGGATGGCAAGTACATCGTCTACACGCAGGAACAGGCCAAAGGTACGGACTCCAACATCTTCATCGCTGAAGTTGCGAAGGGAAAGAGCACGCTGCTTACGCCGCATGAAGGCGAGCAGCGTTACTCCGATGATGACATTTCCGCCGATGGCAAGCGCGTTCTGTTCACCTCGAACGCCGTCAACGGCTACGAAAACATTGGCCTGCTGGAAATTGCAACCAAGAAGATTTCGTGGCTCACCCATAACAAATGGGAGATTCACGGCGGAGAATTCTCGCCCGACGGCAAGCACATCACCTTCAGCGCGAACGTCGACGGCAATGAAGACATTTACCTGCACGATCTCGCGACTGGTAAATCCACTATGTTGCCGATTGCGAAGGGAGTGAACGAGCCTACAGGCGGCCATTCTGCTTTTACAAAAGACGGAGAACGCCTGCTCTACTATCACAATGGCCCGACTGCGCCCGGCGATCTCTGGGTGTATACGCTGGCAACGGGGAAATCGCATCAAATCACGCATTCACTGGTTGCCGGTGTGCGTTCCGAAGATATGGTCGAGCCTTACCTGGTGCACTATCCCAGCCGCGACGGAAAGTGGACCATCTCCGCGTTTCTCTACGTCCCTTTCAATATGGCGCGCAACGGGCAGAATGCCGCCATCGTTTACATCCACGGTGGGCCGACTGCGCAGACTATGAACTCGTTCAACCGCTTCATTCAATACGCGGCCAATCAGGGATACATGGTTCTCGCCCCCAACTATCGCGGCTCGACGGGTTACGGCAGGGAATTCCAGCAGGCGAATCTCTTCGACATGGGCGGCGGCGATCTGCAGGACGTGCTGGCCGGCGTCGACTGGATCAAGCAGACCGGTCATCTCGATCCCAAGAAAATCGCTGTGATGGGCGGAAGCTACGGCGGTTATCTCAGCATGATGGCGGTCACGAAAGCACCTGACGTTTGGGCCGCGGGCGTGCCCATCGTTCCGTTCGTGAACTGGTTCACCGAAATTGAGAACGAAGATCCCGTGCTGCAACAGTCTGATCTGGCGACCATGGGCGACGTAGTAAAGAACAAAGCGTTGTATGAAGACCGCTCGCCCATCAACTTCATCGATCAGATTAGAGCGCCACTGCTTTTGCTTGCCGGAGGCCACGATCCGCGCTGCCCGAAATCAGAGACGCAGCAGGTGGTCGATGCCATCAAGAAGCGTGGCGGCACAGTTGATTACAAGATTTATGAGAACGAAGGACACGGCTTCGCCCGCGTGGAGAATCAGATCGACGCCTACCAACGCGTTGCCGACTTCCTGTTGGCCCATGTCGTCCCCGCCGATTGTAGTTGCTCGCTGACGGAATAATCCGATTACATCTCCGGCAACGCGCGCAGGATGGCTTCCACCAGACCGGGGATGGTGAACTCTTTGGCTTCAATGTCTACGCACAGGCCAAGCTCTCGCAGAGTTGAGGACGTGACTGGCCCGATAGAGGCGAGTTGTATGCCGTCAAACTTCGCCTTCCGCGGGCCGACCAAAGCCACAAAATTGCGCACGGTCGACGAACTTGTGAACGTAATTACATGCGGAGAGCGCCGTGGATTCCCGAGTTCGCTGCGCAGGCGCGGCCGCGAAGACTTCGGCACAACGGTTTCGTAAGCTTCGACGACATCCACTCGCGCTCCAGCCCTGCGCAACTCGCGCGGAATCACGTCGCGGGCAACCTTGGCGCGCACCAGGAGCACCCGTTTTCCCTTCACCCGTCGACGCAGACTGCGCACCACAGACTCTGCGACGTATTCCTTGGGAACGACATCCACTTCGAAGCCGCGCTTTTCGATCGCTTTCTTGGTCGCCGGGCCGATGGCTGTGATATTTAGGTGCTTGAGAGCAGCTTTCGGCAGGCGCAGCTTAGCTAACCGTTCCCACATGGCTTCGACCCCGTTCACACTCGTGAGGATGAGCCAGTCGTAGTCATCAAGATTCATCAAGGCTGAATCCAAGGGCTTGAAACTGTGGGGACTACGAATTTCGATAAACGGAATTTCAATCACGGTCGCGCCCAGCTCGCGTAATTCGTTCGAAAGAGCGCTGGCCTGGTGACGCGCCCGGCCTACGAGCACGCGCACGCCGGAGAGCGGGCGCGCCTGAGAAGAGGGAACGCGCCGCGGCTTCATTTATCGTCCTTGCCCTTCACGAGCTGGCCAAATTGCTGCTCCCTCATAAGGCGTGCGACGCCAGAAGCGGCGGTATCGTCGGCTTTTTCCAAAGATGCGATCATGTTCTGCTGATCTTCCCGAGCACGGTTCTGGCCAAGCTTGAACTTCGCCTCCATCTTCGTGACCTCGATCTCAAAACCAACAATCTGCCGAAGCATGCGCTCGCGGTAAGCCTCGTCCAGGCTGGCCCATTGCAAGGCGTATGCAGGTTCGAAGGTTTGCATCAGTTCGTGGAGGACACCTTGTAGCGCTTCCGGCGAGGAAAACACTTGCGCGTTCCCGTAGAGATGCACTGCGCCGTAGTTCCAGGTAGGGACGCTTTCACGCGCAGTGTAGTTGCTGGGCGAAATGTAGGAGTGTGGCCCGTGAAAAATCGTCAAACACTGAGGCTGCTGTTCGAGATAACGCCAGTGCGGATTCGCCTTGGCCACGTGGCCGCGGAGGATGATTTTTTCTTCACCCTTCTCGGCGCGCACGAAGATGGGCAGATGCGTAGCGAAAGGCCCGGTTTCGGTGGATGAGACCAAGATGGCGAAGGGATTCGCGCGCATGAACTTTATGGCATCTTCATGGTCACGCACGCGGAAGTATTCAGGAATGTACACGATCGATTCGCTTCCTATTGTCCAGAGGGTTCGGCTGCCGGTTTGCTACGGATGTGAAGCACTTTCTCAACCTCGGCAATCACAACGCCGGCCTCATCTTTCACTTCTACCGTAAATACGGGCTCATACTTCGGCAGCGTCTTCAGTTTCTCGCGAATGTCGTCGATCTGGCTATCGGAAATACGAAACTCCGCGCGCACAGTTCCTTTGCCTGGTTTCTTATAGCGGATAGTCGCGGCCTTGTCCCAAACGATGTAATCGCGGCCCAGGTTCGCCATTAGCATCAGCATATAGAACGGGTCGGTCATTGCAAAGAGCGATCCGCCAAAGTGGGTTCCGACGTAGTTGGCATTCCAGAAGTGAAGTTTCATCTCGACGTCGACGGCCTTCATGTCAGGCGCGATGCGCCGGATGCGAATGCCCATGCCGAGAAACGGCGGCCAGAGGTTGATCCAGCTCCGAAGAGCATGCGAGCCCTTGGTGCCACCGAGAAGTTGCAGGAGGACGCTGCCACTTTTCATTTGAGATTGTCGGCAATCATGGTTGCGGTGGTACGGCCAGGCCACGGCCGTAGACGGCCTCGAGAATGTCCTCGCCTCCACGGTTGAGCAAAGTTTCGCCGACCGCATTGCCGAGTTGTTCAGGGTCATTGAGGTTGCCGTCTCGGGATTCGCGCAGGAGCCTCGAGCCGTCGGGGTCGGCGACGATGGCTTCGAGATGTAGTTTGCCGCTGCGGATTTCCGTGAAGGCGCCGATGGGAACCTGGCAACCTCCGCCGAGGCGGTTGAGCAGGGCGCGCTCGCAGGTGGTGGCGACGCGGGCGGCGGCATTGTCCAGAAACGCGAGTTGCTGGCGCGTGGCCGAGTCGCCTTTGCGGATTTCGATGCCGAGCGCTCCCTGCCCGGCCGCAGGGCACATGATCTCGACGGGGATGATTTGTTTGATCAATTCCGTTCTGCCCAGGCGCTTCAGGCCCGCCGCGGCGAGAATGATGGCGTCGTATTCTCCTTGTTCGAGTTTGCGCAGGCGCGTATCCACATTGCCGCGCAGAGGATGGATTTCGAGGTCGGGGCGAATGGCTTTCAGCTGCGCCTGACGGCGCAGGCTGGACGTGCCAACTCGTGCGTGGCGGGGGAGATCTTCAACCTTCGAATAATCCACGGAACAGAAAGCATCGCGCGGATCTTGCCGTTCCGTGATAGCGGCAATTTCAAAGCCGGAGGGAAGCTCAGTGGGCAAGTCCTTTAGCGAGTGCACGGCGAGATCGATGCGTCCAGCGGCCAGGGCTTCCTCGATCTCCTTTGTAAACATGCCCTTGGTTCCGACCATGGCGAGGGCGACATCAGTGATCTTGTCTCCAGTGGTGTGAATGATTTCGATCTCGACTATGTCACCACGTGCACGTAGAAGGGCCGAAATGTCGTTTGCCTGCCAGAGGGCCAGCTGCGAGCCGCGGGAGCCGATGCGAAGGTTAGGCATCACGGCGCGATCCCATTCTTCTATCTTGTGCGTTCTTGCCCGAGGCCTCTCCATCGCCAGCCTGCGATGCTGACCCTTTTTCTTTGTTGTGCAGATTAAACAGCCTGCGGACGACTTCTATTACAGTGGTCGCTTCCGCCTCACGCGCCGCAGTTTTCAACGTCGTGATCGGGGTGTGCATGACTTTGTTGATGATGCCGCGGGTCAGGGCCTCGACTGCCATTTCCTGTTCCGGAGTCAACGGTCCCATGCGGCTGCGCACGCGGTCGATCTCGGCCTGGCGGATGGTTTCCAAATGATCCTGCAACGACACGATGGTCGGAACCACATCGAGGGTGTTCAGGCGCGCTTCGAAGCGCTCGAGTTCGCTGGCGATGATAGCTTCGGCAAGCTCAGCCTCGTGACGCCGGTCGGCAACGTGGCTGCTGACGGCCTGCTGCAAATCGTCGATGTCGTAGGCGAAGATGCCGTCGAGCTTGGCCATCTCCGGCGATACGTCGCGGGGCACGGCAATGTCGATGAAAAACATCGGCCGGTTCTTGCGGCGGGCAAGGAACTGCTCGCCGTGTTCGCGTCGGAAAATGGCGTGAGGCGCGCCGGTTGAAGTGATGACGATATCAGCGCGGTCGCAAGAACCGTAAAGATCTTCAAATTTGATGGCCTGGCCGTTGAACTTCTGCGCCAGCCCGATGGCGCGGTCATAGGTGCGGTTGGCCACGAAGATGGAGGCGCAGCCGTGCGCCATGAGGTGGCGGGCAGCGAGTTCGCTCATCTTGCCGGCACCGACGATGAAAACGCTCTTGCCCTGCAGCGATCCGAAAATCTTCTTGGCCAGTTCCACCGCAACCGACGCGACGGAAACCGAAGA
>JBAWCJ010000274.1:0-7047 GCA_049590215.1 Candidatus Sulfotelmatobacter sp.
AGCGCCGATTGCACGTCAAAGTTATCCGGCGATGCCTGGGCTAGGGTTTCGTAGGCCTTGATTGCCTCCGGATAGTTCTTGGTAGCCTGGAAACGAACGGCAGAGATCAAATATTTTTCAGCCTCAGGGAGATCCTGGCTCAGGTCGACGGCTTTCCTGGCAGATTGCTCCGCTTCGCTGTCATAGCCCAAACTGCTATAGGACTGTGCCAGCTTGGAAAATGCCAGCGCGAAGGTGGGGTCTTCCTTGGTGGCCGCTTCGAACTGCTTTTGCGCCTCCAGATTCTTCCCGTCACGTTGCGACCCGATGCCTTCATTGTAGTCGCGCAATGCGGCAATCGACTTTGAACTGGGTTGGAAGGAAGTGGCCTTCAGCTCCTTCAGGACATTTTCCGGGAGCGCAAGTTTCTGACGGATGGACTCCGCCAGACGATCAATCGCGCCGGGAACCTCCTTTTCACTTTGCACATCGATTTTGAGCGGGATGGTGCGATCGTTCTTGATGTCCTGAAGCGTGGCATCAATCCGAATCTGGTCGCCGAACTTGGCATATTGTCCCCAAACGACGCGGTCGGCGTTGCTAAAATCGGCCACGCGCCGGATGGTCGCCGGATCGAGCACGGTCGCGGAGGAAATGCGCAGGTCGGTGAATATCTGATGCAGGCTGGTAGGGCTGACCGTGTGCAAATGCGCCGACTGACCCACGTCGGTGCTCAACATCTCGGCGAGACTCGGCCCCAGCCAATCGACGCTGGGATCGCCGGAGGCGTTGCGGAAAGGCAGAATGGCCAGCGAAACCACTGGCCCGGTTGCGGTCGCCGCCGCCTTCTTGCCCGGGGCAAACAATTCCGCGCGCAGCAGGAAGCCTATGATCGCTAGCGCCAAGACGGCCGCCGTGCCGCCGATCCAGTGCCAGGGAATGGTTTGTCCCCAGGGCTTTTCACTGGTCGGGAAACGTAGTGTGGCCGCCGCGCTTTTGCCCTGCCAAATTTCCAGATCCTGCAAGAACTCCCCAGCGGTCTGGTAGCGCAAGGCTGGGTCGCGCTCCAGGCACTTGGCGACAATGTTGCTGAGTGCGCGTGGAATCGTCTGGTCGTGATCGGACACCGGAGTGGCCTGCTCCTGGTTGCGCTTGATCAAACTGGCCACGGCACTCTCGGCCTTGAACGGCATTTTGCCGGTCAACAGCTCGTACAGGATCAACCCCATGCTGTACAGGTCGGAGCGTTGATCCAGATCCTTGCCCAGCGCCTGTTCCGGCGACATGTATTCCATGGTCCCGACCAGCGCTCCGGTTTGGGTCATGCCGTCGCCTTCGACCGTGCGGGCCAGGCCAAAATCCATCACCAGAATGCGGCCAGTTTGATCGCGCATGATGTTTTGCGGCTTCAGGTCGCGATGGATGATGCCGAGGGTGTGCGCGGCTTCCAGAGCGCGGCAGACCTGCTGCATCAGTTCGACCGCCTCTTCGGGAGGAAACTTTTTCTTTTCCTGGATCAGCGAGCGCAGATCCTGACCCTCGACAAACTCCATGGTGATGAACTTCACACCATCGGCATCGCCCAGATCATAGATACGGATAACGTTTCTGTGAGTGACCTCGCGTGAGAGCAGAAGCTCCTGCTTGAATCGCGCCAGGATCGAGGGATTGGCAGCCAGCTCTGGACGGATCAGCTTCAAGGCCACGAAACGGTCAAGTTCCCGGTCGCGGGCTTTGTAGACGGCACCCATTCCACCCTCGCCGAGCATCTGAAGTATCTCGTAGCGGCCGCCAAGAACGTCGCCGCTTTGCAGCATGGGAGCAGCAGCCTGGAAGCGGGCATTTCTGGGGCCTGAAGACGGGGCGGGCGAACCGCGAACCGAGCCGGCGTCCACCACAGTAGCGTCAACATCCACCAGGGTGGCATCGGAGTCGACGAACGTCGCCTCGGGATCGGAAGTGGCTTGGGGAAAGTCGACTAAAGTAGCGTCGGGATCAACCGGAAAGTGCGAACCGGAGCTGTCGCCCTTCGCAGGAACGCTTACACCGGGCTGGTTTGTGGAGTTCGGCCGATCTTGAGGATCAGACCGCAGATTCCGGTTCTGCATGAGTTGCCCCGCCCTGAGGCCAGAATCAGGTGCCCCAATCTCGCACAAGAAAACTGAACAGAAGTATATACCGCCACAAGGCCCAGTGTCCCCAAAAACGGAGGCTCTACCTCATAATTGTGTTAGCGGTCGTGGTGCCGGGAAAGCCCAATTTTACTGGGGTTTAGATGGGTAGGCCAAGTCGCGATCGAACCGACTGCTTCCTCATGGCGGACGACAGCATTCAGAGCTTTCTGGGTGGGTTTACAAACCTGAAGCTTCCAATGTGAGCTGGGCTTTCTGATATCCCTGCCCTGCCGCTTCTTTTAACCACTTCCGGGCTTCGTCAAGGTTGGTGGGAGTTCCATCTCCGGAGACATAGCGGAGAGCGAGGTTGTACTGAGCTGCCGAATTACCCTCTTCCGCGGCAACAGCAACCCAGTGGGCCGCTTGCGTGCAGCTTTGTGGAACGTTGCGCCCAATCTCATAGGCCATCGCCAAGGTGAGAGCCGCGACGTCATCTCCGTACCGCGCTTGGCGGCTCACCGTTTGGATCTCATACTGGCTCAGGCCTGCCACAAGGGACGAGGATGCAGCGTCCGTTACTCGCATGTGGCTTGGTTCGAGCACCGCCGATGCCGGCGGTTCAAGCGCAGGTGGTTTAAACAGGGGCAGGGTTGCAGGATCGCCTCCGCTCTTAGAAGCTACAGCAGATTGGGCGTGGGCAACATAATCAGGCGCTGGCGAGTCAGCAGCTTTCACCGCGGTGACGGAGGGTCCATGAATTCCCAGCAGCGAAAATACGAACGCGAGCATGATCGCCAGCACAGCAAGGGGCCCGGCGTACGCTGTCGAAACTCGTGATGCGCGTTTCAAAAAGGATGCGGTCCGCCGGGCTAGCGCGTGTTCCTTTTCTTCATACCTTTCTCCGACCGGCACGAGACGGAGAGCTACTCGATATTTATCTCGGGACCACAGCAGATGGAAAGTCACTCGCCGATTGATCTGGGAGAGGGCTATCTTCCCCTGCGCAGCCTTGTCTAAAACATCCGCCGTGCCAAAGGGGACTGGATAAGCGAGTGGTGAGCCATAGCTGTCCGCCGCCAGAGCCAGCGCTCCGGCAGCTTCAGCTTGTTGGGAAATTGGCGCGCCTGTCACCCGGCCAGGAAGGGAACCCGGATTCAAAATTTCGTAAATCTTTGGGGTGTGCGCCTCGGCAACCGCTCTGGCTGGTTCAAAAGCATTGCTCGGCGAAGGCAGCGCAAGCGCGGGGTTCCGTTGGTCTTTGTCGGAGGGAACTGCTTCAGAGGGAACCTCGAGGACACTCACTCCTGTGGGTGATTCGATAAGAGGCGATTCGATCAGGTGTGAGTGAATCAGCCGCGATTCACTTAATTCACGATCGTGCTCACACTGCAGAACCCAGGCCGCTTCCAACAGCTTTTGGAAGGAGGAAACATCGAGGTTAAATGGCTGATTCATGCCACGATCCTTCACGCCCGGCCTAACCCGTCTGGATGACATTGTATCCGTCCGATTGGCAACTGTCGAGAACAAGCGTTGGACGGGCGTTTGCGGGCGGTCCGCATTCTCACGCCGAGCGGTTGAAAAGAGTTGGTGGAGCTAGTCGGGATCGAACCGACGGCCTCGTCGTTGCGAACGACGCGCTCTCCCAGCTGAGCTATAGCCCCAGGCGGCTGGATGGACTTCTAGTTTACGTACCCATTTTAGCAGCGTTCTCACCTCCGTACCAAAGGCCGGCAGCAATTCCCTGCTGATGGAATCGTGACGGTTACCGGGGGTGGGATCGACTGAACAAACCATATTGACGAACTCCCCCTCTCTGCGTCTAACCTTAGATCAACGACGCGGAGATCAACGACGCGGGTCAGGGGTTTACTCGAAGATGTTTGCGCAACTGAATCCCGCAGGGCCGAGAGTTCAACGCCGAATCCTGATGGGCTCACTTGCGTTTCACAGCCTGCTGTTCGCCTGGCTGCTGCATACTCCGGAGCCGCAATTACTGACTGCATCTTCCGTCGCAATCGGGCGCAACGGTAAAGTGCTCACGCAGATCTATTTCCCTACCAATTCCCCCGACGACAGCGCTACCAGTTCACCGGACCACGCAACTGAGATCTATCGCCATCAGCGCCTGGGCCACCAGAAGCTCGCGTGGACGCCAACTTCCAGGCCGCCCAAGCTTCCCTTGCCGACCCCGCTCACTCCATCCGAAGCTGAAGACGATTCGAAGACAGCAACTCTCTCGAAGCTGGGCCATGGAGCGCCTGCAGGACTTCCCTACGGAAGTGTTCCCGGCGGTCCAGTCTATGGCGATGAGATTCGTCCGGCTTTGCCCATCACGACGTCCGATCCCGTGGTCTACCCCTGGCAACGGCCGGACTCAGAGGGCAAGGAGGTTATCGAAATCACGATCGACGAAAGAGGGGAAATCGTCCGCAAGAAAGTGCTGCAGAGCCTCGGCCCAGAGATCGACGAAAAGTGCCTGGCGGCGCTCGACAATTGGCATTTTCAGCCGGCCACGCACAACGGAGTTCCTATTCCTTCGAAGCAGGATGCGATCTTCCCTTTCAAAGCGCGCGGTTGATTTGGCATCCAGAGCGAGCGTTCTTTGGTAAGCGCCAGCCGTTATAATCGATTCGTGACCGCCAAAACAATTCGACCAGTGGCCTCGGCGGATTTCCCCACGCGCTGGGGCGCGTTCCGCATCTATGGATTTCGCGGAGAGTCCGATGGAGACCGCCCGGTTGAAGAAGCGGTCGCGCTCGTGATGGGCGACGTTCTCTCCACTCCTCCGCTGGTACGGGTTCACTCGCAATGCCTCACCGGAGACGTTTTTCATTCCCTGCGCTGCGACTGCCGCCAGCAGCTTGAGATGGCGCTCTCGATGATTCGCGACGAGGGCGCAGGCATCCTGATCTATGAACAGCAGGAGGGCCGCGGCATCGGCCTGATGGCTAAACTACAAGCCTATGAGTTGCAGGATTCCGGTCTGGACACGGTCGAAGCTAACGAACGCCTCGGCTTCAAGGCCGACCAGCGCGACTTTGCCCTCCCCGGCCAGATTCTCAAAGCGCTCGGGGTGAGCAAAGTGCGCCTGCTCTCGAATAATCCGGAGAAAGTCGAGGCTCTCGAACGTGCCGGCGTCGAAGTCATCGAGCGCGTGCCCTGCGAAGTCGAGCCCAGCGCGCACGCGGAAGAGTACCTCAAAACCAAGAAGGAAAAGCTCGGCCACTTATTCAGTTCGTGATAAGAGTCGCCTCAAAACGCTGCGATTCTTCGCCGGCAAATCGCGCAACGCAGCCCGAGCCAGAGCAGCGTAGATCTCCCGAAGTTCCGGAACTTCAAGTAACACTTTAAGGTGCTTTCCAACTGTCGTCACATCCCCGCGAGCGATAGGGCCGCTGAACGACGCCCCCGCGCCCAGATTCGCGTAGTTAGCTAAGGTTTGCCGCAGAATCGGCAACATCCTCTCGCGTGCCGATTTTCGGCTGATCCCGGCGGCGCCAGCCACGCGCTCGCCGGCCGCCAACAAGGCCGTGAACAGCGGCGAGGCAAACATCCCCCAGGCGTGATACGCCTCTTTCTGCCACTTGCTGATGGCGAATGACTCTCCGCGCAATCGCAGAACGATGGCGCGAGCCGTACGCACCGCCTTAGGATCTCCCTCGATTGCGAATGACACTCCGGCAAGCGACGGTCGCGAGCCCTGCACGAACGTCATCAGGGGATGCACGGAAGCGACCGCCGCCCCCCGCTCGCGCAGCACGGCAAGCTCATCGCTGGTCAGTGCGCCACTGGAATGCAGCGCGACTTTACCCTGCCAGTCAGCCGCATCAGTCAGGGAGGCTGCAGCGCGGGCAATCACTCCATCAGGAACGCAAAACCAAATGATGTCAGCTCGAATCTGCACCCGAGCCGCCGCCACACCTGTAGTCCCAACCTCGCGGGCCAACCGGCGCGCCCGCCGCAAAGACGCTGCCGGGCTCTGTGAAACGATCTGGTCGATCCTGTAGCCGGCTCCGCGCAGCGCTACAGACAGCGAGCCCGCCAGATTCCCTGCCCCGACGATTGTGATAACCGGCATCGCCGACCGCTTCGCAGACATGCCCGGCAGAATAGCAGAGTGCCGAAACCAGAATCCCGTGCTTTATATTGTTGTCATGGCCAAGCGACCACGCTCCAAGACAAAGAAGACTAGTTCCCGCAAGACAGCACACGGCAAGGCAAGATTGATTTCTTCCCGCACGGTATACCGTGGCCCGGTCTTCTGGGTCACTACCGACGACGTTCAGGAACCTGGAGGCATCCGTGCCCGCCGCGATGTCATTCATCACAGCGGTTCTGTAGTAATTCTGGCCGTCGATGAATCACGTTCCACGCCGCGCGTCCTGCTGGAGCGCCAGTATCGCCACGCCGCGAAAGGCTATCTGTGGGAACTCCCGGCCGGCCGCATCGATCCGGGCGAAAATGCTCTGCACGCGGCGAAGCGCGAGCTCTTAGAGGAGACGGGATACACCGCGAAGAATTGGCGCCGCATTCTCCATTTCTATGCCAGCCCCGGATTCGTTGCCGAAACCATGTCGGTATTTCTTGCCACCGGCCTCAAAGCCGGCCCAGCTCAGCCGGAAGCTGATGAAGTGATCCACAAGCGCCTGGTCCCGCTCTCTAGGGCACTCCGCATGGTATTGAGAGGAACGATTCGCGACGCGAAAACCATCTCGTCAGTCCTCTGGCTGGACCACCAGTCTCGTGAAAAGTGAAGCGGTCATGTGGGGACAGCCGCCTCGGCTGTCCAGTCGAGCGTAGCGAGGCGTCGGCAGCGCCTCCACTCTAAACCGCCGTTTCGTCTTGACACCCCAAACCCAATCGCTCCAAAATGCTTTCTATGCGGGCACGTCTGGGGCCCCCCAGTGCAGGACGTGCGGAAAGCGGGGGTGTACGTGGAACGTCTGAAAGG
>JBAWCJ010000275.1:0-3410 GCA_049590215.1 Candidatus Sulfotelmatobacter sp.
TTACGAAAAATCCCTACGCACTCGACCGCAATCCCTGCGGCTCCAGCTCCGGTACCGGCGCGGGCATCTCGGCCAACTTATGTGCTGTGGGGATCGGCACGGAAACCGACGGCTCCATCGTTTGCCCTTCATCTTCGAACGGACTGGCCGGCATCAAGCCCACCGTTGGCCTGATAAGCCGGACTGGAATCATTCCTATCTCACACACGCAAGATAGCGCCGGGCCGATGTGCCGCACCGTCCGCGATGCCGCGATTTTGCTGGGCGCGCTCACCGGCGTCGATCCCCAGGATGCCGCAACCGCCGCGAGCGCGGGCAAGTCCTACGCCGACTACTCGCAGTTCTGCCATCCCAACGGACTCAAGGGCGCACGCATCGGCGTGGCCCGGAAGTATTTCGGCTTCAACGATGCCGTCGATGCTCTCATGGAGCAATCCCTCGATGCCATGAAGAAGCAGGGCGCTACGCTGGTTGATCCCGCTGATGTTGAAACTCTGGGTAAGTTCGATGAGAGCGAGCTGTTGGTCTTCCTATACGAACTGAAGGCCGACCTCAATAACTATCTCGCCCGCCTCAGCCCGAATGCTCCCGTGCATACTTTGAAAGATATCATCGACTTCAACGACCGCAATCGGCAGAAGGAGATGCCATACTTCGGCCAGGATCTATTTCTAAAGGCCGAAGCCAAAGGTCCTCTAACTGAAAAAGCTTACCTCGATGCGCTCGACAAGAACCATCAACTCGCCCGCACCGAAGGCATCGACGCCACCATGGACAAGTATCGCCTCGATGCCATGGTGGCTCCCACCGGCGGGCCTGCATGGCTTACGGACCTGATCAACGGCGACCACGCGGCCGGCGGAAGCTCGAACGCCGCGGCCGTCGCAGGCTATCCTAATATCAACGTAACTGCGGGATTTATCTCCGGCTTACCGGTCGGTATCTCATTCTTTGGGTGCGCCTGGAGCGAGCCGGTTCTCATTCGACTGGCCTTCGCTTTTGAACAAACTACAAAAGCTCGTCAGAGTCCGCGCTTCTTATCTACTATCGGAGCAGGCTAACTGGCTGACTTAAACTCACCGGGAGCTCTCAAACGGATGTCTTGTCGTGTTAGCCTTATGGCCAAGGGGGTATTCAATGATAATCAACAAGGTGGTTGCTTCCCTGCAGAAGGAGTATTCCCGTCTCGAAAAAGAAATGGGACAAGTTGGGAAGGCGCTCGACGCTCTTGGCCATGCCGGGGGTAAGAAACTCAAAAAGACAGGCCGTACGTTGAGCAAAGATGCCCGCAGACGAATCGCAGCAGCGCAGAGGCTGCGCTGGGCGAAAGTCCGAAAGGCAGCCGGCAAGCTAGTGAAGTCATAAGTAGAGTAATGTTTTCGCAAGCACCGCAGATGGCCTCGTTCGTAACTTCTCCCAAGACTTGCGGACGAGGCCCACGCTTCGAAGACTAACCTTGATAAGAAAGACTAGGCCGCCCCGCTAAGTCCACCGAAACCAGCGCAGCGCCAGCACAAACGAGATACTTCCCCACAAAAGCATTACCAGGAGCTGCGGCCATTGATGGATCAGCGGCGTACCTTCCAGAATGCAGGCGCGCAGCGCGTCGGTCAGAGCGGTCAGGGGCAACGCTTTGATCAGCGGCTGAATCGCCGCCGGGAAGCGCTCGTAAGAGAAGAACACTCCGGAAAAAATCCACATCGGCATCATTACCAGATTCATCAGGCCGCTTACGCTTTCGATTTTTTGCGCGCGACTTGCCGTCACTAATCCAACTCCGCCAAAGCAGAGCGCTCCCGCTGCACCCAGTAAGAGGATCGAGAACAGAGATCCCAGAACTTTCATGTGGAATACGAGGACGCCGAGCGTCAGCAACAATGCAATCTCAATAATCATCAGCACCAGTCGGCTCGACACCAGCGCCAGCAGAAAATCGCTGCGCCGCATGGGAGTGCCCACGAAGCGTTTGAGCAGCTTGCGTTGCCTCATGTCGACTAGCGCGAATCCAATACCCCACATTCCGGAGTTCATCAGGTTCATGCCCAGCAATCCGGGAATCAGAAAATCGATGTAGCGCGAACCCGGCTCGGACGAGGTCACCACCGAGGTCGCCACCACATCTTTGCGGCCGGCCGCAGCTTGTAACGCATCATCGACTTCAGCCCGGGCGAGCACGCTCTCGGGCCGCGCCGGATCGTAACGATATCGAAGCCCTCCGCCGCCATCCGGTTCGATCACAAGGTCGTATTTTCCCAAACGAAAACCCTTGCGTGCCGTGTTTCTGTCGAGTACATCGATCCTGAACGATGCATGCTGCGGTGAGCGTTGCAGCAATGTCTCCGCTTCTTGCGCCTCCACTCCGGACACAATCGCGACCGAGGATGCGTCGGCGGGCTTGTTGCGGAAGGCAATTCCGAGCCCCAACGCCAGCAATAGCGGAAACACGAACACCCAGAACACGACCTCCGGTTCACGCTTCAACTCAAGCATGCGCGCCATCAGCAGATGACGGTAGCCGGCCCAGCGCCCGTTCCGCCGGGGCGGTCGTTTCTGCGGAACCGTGTTTTCTAGAACGGGCGTTTGGTCTGCAATACTCATAACCGATCAACCATCAGTAGATCGACCTAGCGCGCCTCAGGTCTCCACTTATTCAGGAACTCAAGCAACACATCCGGTGTGAGCGAGCGTGCGTCCTCGAATTCGCCGTTTTTCTGGCTCATCACTACCTTGCCATCACTCTCGGCTACGACCAGAGTAGGAATGCCTTTATCCAACGTCGCATCGAACTGCCGCACAACATCCGCATTCTTTTTCTCGTCGTAGCCGAGATCGATGTGCACCACTTCGTAGCCGGCCATCGCCGATGCAAAGTCGGGCCGGTGAAACGCCAGATCGAGCACGTGACAGTCGAAGCACCAGTTTGCGCCAAAGACCAGCAACACCCGCTTGTGCTCCCTGGCTGCGTTTTCTTCCGCTTCCTTGATCTCTGCATGCGCGTCCGCATCCGCCGGATAGATATTCTTGTTCATATCCGAGGGCTGTTTCAGGTGAGGCGCATCGGCACGCTCCACGCTTATCAGTCGCCACTGCTCTCCTTGTTGTTTGCGCCACATCTGGCCGTCAGTCACGCTCAGAATCTGGCCATTCGCCAGCTGCACATCAGCGTGGAAAACAACACTTGTGCCTTTAGGCCGGTCGAGCACCGCAACCGTCTCCAGCGAAATGCTTCGCGCCTTCAGGCCCAGCCAGAAATTGATGTCCGCACCCGCATCGGTCCGGACGCCGTTCGCCATCACCTGAGCCGCTGGGTCGGCGCTGTATATACCATTCAAAGCCGCCGCGTCCCCGGCGAGAATCGCGGCCTTCCACCGGTCCAGTGGAGGAAAGCCTGAAGACGAATCAGCCGTCGA
>JBAWCJ010000276.1:0-12351 GCA_049590215.1 Candidatus Sulfotelmatobacter sp.
GTTATCGACGGCGACGACGGCATCGGGCAGGGCTTCTAGCAAGTCTGCGGAGAGCAGCAGTTCAGCCGCAGTTCTGGCTGAGAGGGTCGAATCTCGCTCAATGGGATCAGTAGAAGGTCGCAACTGCACAACTCCGGAATTGGAACATTCGGCACCTAAATCTAATCGGAACCTGTCTGTCTGTAAAGGAGCTGCCTAAATAGGTGTAGACTCGGATGCCAAAGAGGTGATCCGAATGAAGGGGAGTTCTAAAGTAATCAAAGAATTGAATGATGCTTTGCGGGAAGAATTGACTGCGATCAACCAGTATTTTCTGCATGCGGAAATGTGCGAGAACTGGGGCTACAAGAAACTCGCTGACTACATCAAGAAACAATCCATCGATGAGATGAAGCACGCCGAAGCTCTGATCGAGAGGGTGCTGTTTCTCGATGGAACACCTTCCATGGAACCTCTGAAGCTGACCGTTGGCGGAACCGTACGCCTCATGATCGAAAGCGACCTGGCGCTTGAGCTTGGGGCGGTCAAACAGTACAACACTGCGGTGCAGATCGCGACAGAGGAGAAAGACAACGGCAGCCGCGACCTCCTCGTGAAGCTGCTCAAGGATGAGGAGGACCACGTGGACTGGCTGGAGGCGCAACTTCACCAGATCAAAGAAGTAGGCTATGAGCGCTATCTATCGCTGCAGTCATAGCCATCGGTTTAGGGCGCACCCGATCAGCATGTAGCCATTCCATGCTTCGCGGAAACTGCTCGCCCGGCCAACCGAAAGACTGGCGATGTGACTTAGTGCACCCCGCTGGCACTCATCGATCACTGCATCAGCAAACCCAATCATGGTAAGGGTTGAATCGGCCCGGGCTCCCGGTATTTGAGAAGAACCTGAATCACCTGAGACCAAGGGACCACGCTTGGAACCAGTAGAAATCCTCACATCGAAAGGAGCACACTATGTTTGCCCGTATTCTTGATTTCGAAGTAAAGCCGGAACGGAAAGAGGAGTTCGTGAAGGTCCTAAAGAGTGAAGTCCTGCCCATCCTCAAGAAGCAAACCGGCTTCCTGGAGATTCTGCCCTTTTCCTCTGAAAAAACGAGAGAAGAAAAAATGATCACCATCAGCCTTTGGACAACCAAATCGGATGCCGAGCGCTATGAGAGGGAGTTCTATCCCAAGGCTCTGGACATCCTGACGCCATTCCTGACCATGCCAGTCAAGGTGAACTATTACAAACTTGAAACCACAGTCTGTCAGCACTTCGTCGAGGCGCTGGCCGCCTGAGGCAACAAAGGCGGATTCCGAAAACCTCGGGGCGCTTGCCCCGGGGTTTTGTTTTTGGTCGCGTTCGCACTGTCCGCCTTTTTGCATTTCAGTAACCGATTGACCAATGATTCCTCAAGTTGTGAACGGGGGATGCCGATAAGAACTTTATCCGCCCATATGTCCGCAATTCTGGGAACTCTACTCGTGCGCTATCGCCTCCGTCGCGTTCTCTTGCCCCTGTTTCTGGGCGCAAGCATCTGCGCCCACAATCTCGCAATCGGGCAGTCCAGGCCCGGTTCCGAGGACTCCACAAATTTTGCATATCACCGCACCGTTTCAGAAGTGCGTCTCGTGTTTTTCGCTTCGGACGAACACAATCACTCCGTTGATGACCTTCAGAAAGACGACTTTGCAGTGGTCGACAATGAGAGGGTCATTCGAGACTTTCGCAGCTTCACCCGCTTGGCCCTCACAAAACTCGACGTCATAGTGCTGATCGATTCCAGTGGCTCAGTGCTGCCCCGTTTCCGTCAGGAGATCGCAGATGTTCTACAGCTGATCTCGCAGTCGCCCTGGAGCCCGGAAGACAATGTATCGGTTCTATCCTTCAGCGGTACGCAAGTGCGCTCCATCTGCTCCGGAGATTGTCGTCGTTCATTCACAACCGACGAAGTTACGTCTCTGCCCAGCGGTGGAGCGACACCATTATTTGATGGGCTTGAAGTTGCAACGAATTCCCTCATCGAACGAAGGCAGCCGGAGGTTTGGCCTGTAATCATCCTCTACTCCGATGGTGACGATACAATCAGCAAGTCCTCATTCCACGAGGCGTCGGAGAAAATAGTGGACAACGGGGTGCAGGTCTATGCCATCGACGTCGGCAATCCCGGGCGACCGTCAAACGGAACAGCCGTGCTGCAAAGGATTGCCGATGACTCGGGCGGCCGCTGCTTCCGGATTGGCGAAGGTGCGGTCAGAATCTTCAACGATGTCATTGATGATTTGCATTCAGCCCTTGTGGTAACGTACGCGCCGCCGGCGTCTGGCCCTGATTTCCATTCGATTCGTATTCTTCCCACCCACAATCTCAACTTACAATTTCGCTGCCGCCGCGGCTACTACCGCCGCTCCAGCAGCGCTGATTAGGAGGATGGCTATGAAGCTCGTACTTTCGCTACTCTTTTTGTTTTGTAGTTTGCCGCACTTATTGGCGGCGCAAATAGGAATCTATCAACACGGCTCGGTCGTGCGGATGCACATGGGCGACTGCGTTCTCGCTCCCCGCGGATTCATGATGGCATTTGGCGGTCCGGCAGGTCCGGCAAGTCAGGAATCCTGTCCGGAGTATACGCTCACATCCAACACCGTCGTTTTTGTTATCGTTGGAAAGTCGTCCACTCAGCTCATTCCGCTCACTGAAACCATCGACTTCCGCTTGCAAAAGAACGAGCTTGCGGTTCGAATTGATGACGCAAAACATGAAACAAAGTTCACGATCAAGGAAATGATCGTCCGCTCGGACTGGGACCGCATCCAGCGGCATATTGATCGACAAATGCGGGATCCGGACGATCACGAGGCATCCATCAAAGCTCGGGATTAGGTTTCCATTAGCCGTTCGAGTTTCGCGGCAATCTCAAAGGCTGGGTGGCTATTCCTTTTGTCCCTGTTCGACCGTCTTTGCGGCCTTCGTTTGTTTGGCTTGCGTGATCATCTGCTGGACCAGCTCTTTTTGCGGGAAGTCGGGATGGTATTGCAGCAGTTTTTCCCACGCAGCCACAGCGCCATCGACATCATTCTTACCGCGCCACTTGATGATACCTATGTTCATCAGCGTGCCGGCATGTTTCGGATAATAAGCCAGCGAATTGTCGAGTTGCGCTAGCGCTCCATCCACATCCCCCGTGTAATACAAACATGAGGCGTAGTCGGCACGCACGCCGATGTTCTCCGGATCGTAACGCAGCGATCTTTCGAAGTATCCGGCGGCTTCCTTGAATTGATGAGCGCTCTCATAGATTAAACCGATCTGGTTCTGCAGTCGCGGGTTCAGGGGGTCGGACTTCAATTTTGCCAGCAGCGGAGCAGCCTTGATGTCCGCCATACGCTTCATGTCGTCCAATGTGAGCATTTCATGGGGCATCTGCTGCGCTTGCATTGGGCCCGCAGATTTGCCCATTGCCTGCTGTGGAGTTGCGGTTGCCTCTGATCTGGCTGCAAGGGTTTGCACCGGGCTCGGCACCGAACCTCGCAATAGATACCCTGCCACGACCCCTATTGCGAGGCACACAACGCATACAGCGGCTAACTGTCTCGGCTGCCAGCCCAGCGCTTCAGCTGACGGATTCAATTCTCGCTCCTCGGCCAGAGGACAGCACCTCATTCGCGGCTCCCAGCACTTCGCACGGGCGGCACTTGTTCACTGCTCCGCTTGCACCGAGGGACCTGTACGGTCCCACATCCCATGATCTGGGTGGTTCCGATTGCATCACGATCACCGCGGGACGTGTGGGAAAAAGTTGCAGGGTCTCAAGGAACCCGTCGAGGAAGAAATCAGAAAGGTGATCGGCCACAAGCACAAGATCACATTCCTGCGACCTTATAAGATCGAGCGCTATGTGCCCATCCGAGGCAGTCCTTGTCTCAAAACCGGCATTCGCCAGGAAACCATCCATAACGCGCAAGACGCGTTCGTCGTTGTCAACGATTAATATTGTTTGCTGCCGTTGCCCTTCCATAAGCCGCCTCCTGTTCCGCCACCTTCGCCCGAACGGTGCGGGTGAAACGCTCTTAGATTCGGAATGCATCAAAGCTGCCAAACCTCGAATTCGGCTGGCTTCAACGATTACGCCCTTGATTTCAGTGATTTACAAACGTGGCCGCGGCCGGTTCTCGGATGGGAAGCCAGCGAATCGGGTTTTTTCCCTCACCGTCGGGGCGCGTTTTGCCTCTCTCGTGATTTGTCTTCTGTCATGGTAGGACGGCGAGTATCTCGATGGTAGTTCCACTTCGGCTGAGCAACCCATTCACCTCAACGTCTACCGGCCACCGGCGCTTTGGCGCTACCAGCAGGCGTCACCGTGCCGTCAGCGTTGTGGCTCATGTTGTGGCAGGTGAGAGTACAGGTATTAGTGCCGCGATTGTAGGAAATAGGAGAGCGCAAATTAATCGAAGTTCCGTTCTCAGCCACAACCTTTAAGTCGAAATTGACCATCCGTTCCCCCGAGACATTCGATGCATTTGCGCCCATGCCATGAGCCGTGTGACACACCGAGCAGGAGAATCCAGCGTTGATGTGGAGTGCGTGTTTGGTGAAGCTGGCGTTGGAAACAATATCATTCAGGTCGTGACACTTGGCACACAAGGAGTAAGGTCCACCGCCACCGGGATCGAGAATCGGGGGAAGAAGATTCAGGATAGTGCTTCCCGGACCAGCAGCCGGCGGAAGGCCCGGCGCTACCTGGCTGAACTCGTAGCGCCGTTCCAGAATGTGGGAGAACTGCGAACCGTGCGGTCCGTTGGGTCCGGTGCCGCCAAATTCCCGATTATCGTCGCTGTTGTGGCAGTCCGTGCAGAGAATGCGCGCGCTGATCGGCCGCCCCTGGGTGCGGCCGTCCAGATTCCACATGTTCTTGAGCAGGCTGGGCTGTGGCAGCCCACTCTTACTCTCACGCATCACTGGGTGACTCGACCTCGCAGCCATCCCGAACTGCGGCTGAAGATTCAGGGGGTCGCCGCCAGTCGTCGCGCGTACCGGCGCATAGCCGTAAGCGGCCAGAACCTGCTTGCCTGTGCTCGTGCCGTGACAACGCAGACATGTTTCATATTGATCAATTGCAGGATTCACCTCAGTAATGCCATCCGTTGCGCTGACCCCGACTGTTCCGTTCTGCGAAGGACGAATTGCTGTCGATGCAAAAGAACCAGTTTGCCGAGAGGCGTGCGGGTTGTGGCAGTCGACGCAGGTGGCGTGCCGATCGTTATTAAGCACCAGGCTTTCCTGCTCGCTGTGCCGGTTGCTCCCTGCTGGAAAAGGATGGCCCACCTTGGCAAACTCGGCGTACACATTGGGAATTGCAGGGGAAAGGTTAGTGCCGCCGTTGTGGCAGGTGATGCAGTTCTGCGTGGCCGCGTCCATGTTCGGAATGGCTGGAATCGGTCCGCCTAGCAGTTGCGCACCGCCGGGAGCATTGTGTGACGTGTGGCAGGAGAGGCAGGCATTCTGATTCACCGTACTGTACGGTCCCACCTTAGCGTTCTTCGACAGTTTGTGAGCGGCCGTCGCGTGAATGCTCTCGCGCCAGGCAGCGAAGGGATTATATTGGCCGCCGGTGGGGCGACTGATTCCTGTCCCTGTGCCTGCATTGGCAGCCGCTGTAGTTGCACTCGCAGTTCGCGCGCGGATCGCGCTTATATCGGAGGGTTGGCTCACGTGGCAGGACAAGCACAGGGCCGAGTTCGCGTTGTTCATCACCAGAAAATCCCCTTGCACCGGGTCGACAAACTGCGCGTGCGGATTATGGCAGCTGTTGCATTGCACGTTGCCGTTAACCAAAGGCACAGCTGGGTTGCCGGTGCTGCCGCTGCAAAGACTCGAAAGCAGGTTGTCGTTCGAGCAATTCAGCGGAAGCTTGAAATTAAACGGATGGATACCCTGCAGCGTGCCAATGAACAAATCCTGGCTATTCATGGTGCCGCTCATCTGCAGATTGCCGTAGGGCACATTCGTTCCCGGCGCCACCGTGCCATCATGGCAGCTAAGGCATAGATTGCTAGCCGAGCCCAGCGTAGGTTCCTGTTGCTGGTTCACCAATGTCGGGCTGGTGTAAAGGGTGTAATTCGATTCCGTGGAGAGTTTCTGGCTCCACAGCGGCACATTCGGCAAGCCCGTCCCGCCGAGGCCGGAGTGCGGAGCGTGGCAGAACTGGCAGGCAGGTAGTGCCCCGCTCACCGGCGACTGGCTGCCCGGTCCCAGATTGTGAATGCCCAGCACATCCTCCTGCGGCGTCTGCCCCAGAAGAACAGTTGCTGTGGTGAGGAGCAACGCCCCGACTACAGCAAAGGTCTTCACTGGCCCGCCCGCCCCTGTTTCGCGAGTCCGTGATAGTCAAATACCTGCACCCGCCGATTGAAAGAATCCACAACGAACACGCGGTCGTCACGGTCGATGAACAAACCCGTGGGCAACTGGAACTCGCCGAGTCCTACTCCTCGCTTTCCAAAAAAGTACAACAGGCGGCCTTCGCGATCGAAAACCTGCACCATACCCGAAAGTCCGTCCACAATGTACAAGTGATCTTCTGAATCCACGGCAACGCCCTTGGGACGGAATATCTGGCCGGGAGAATCGCCAATCTGGCCCATCGATCCCTCCGCATTGCCATTGCGGCCAAACCACTGAACGCGGAAGTTCATCGCGTCCACCACCAGCAGCCCCTTGTTGTCGAGGTGCAACTCGGTTGGGTAGTAGAATTCGCCGCTGCCGTTGCCGTGCTTGCCAATCGTCTGCAGCACTTGTCCCTGCATATCCAGCACATAGATCTTGTCGCGCAGGGTATCGGTCACATAAATCCGCTGCGCCGCGGAATCCACGGCGATCCCCGTGGGGCGTTTGAAGTAACCTTCGCCGCCTTTCAAACTGCCAATCGCGCGCCGGTATTTGCCGCTCGGGTCAAAGACAAAGATCTTGCCCGACTCGGAATCGGTGACATAAATGTTGTCTTCGGCATCCAGCGCCACGCATTGTGGCGCCAGCATCGCATCCTTCTCCGTATCCTTACGCTCGATGAATTTGTATTTGTGGCGCGCGAAGTCGAAGATGTGCACCCCGGCCGCACCGGGATCGGTTACGATCGCTCGCCCTTGAGAATCGACTGCGATGCTATAGGGACGAACCAGCATCCGGTATTCCGGTTCCCCGGCTACCACATTCAGAACCCGGGTCCAGAATTTTTGCTTTCCCAGCACTTCTTTTTCGGAGCCGAAGCTGCGCTCGAAAGTCAGCTTGCGCCCGCCTTCCAGCAGTAAGTCGGGAGGAGCGGGCACACCCGCAGGATCGGCTTTCTTGGCGGCCCACGAAGGGGTGACCAGAAAAGGAGTGCTGAGCAGCAGGAAGCAGGAGGCAATCACCCATCGGCTCAGGTTTGCTTTCCAGTTCCGGGCTAGAATCCTTTGAACCATCTGGAAATCCCGAATGAGTAGGAAGTTAACATAGTGGGTGGAGTGCCGGAAGTGCTGATGCTCTGGTTGAACTTTGTTACTCCGGCCTGGAACAGCAGCTTTCTGTACTCATACGTAACCAGACCGTAGTAGTTGGTGTTTCCGCTGTTGGAAAGCAGCGATGGGCTCGTGGTATTGCTCAGCGACTTCGACCACGCCGTGCTGATGGCCATGTGCTTCACCGGAAAAACGCTCACGTTAGCCCCGTAACTGCTGCCGTTGTAGAGAATCGAATTGCCCGCACCCAGAACCGATCCCGGCACCGGCGACGTCACCAGCCCGGTCGCGGTCAGAATCGACGTCCCATCTGATTTCGTATAAATGCCCGAGACCGAAGCCCGGCTCCAGATCAGCATGGTGGTGAAACTCTCGCCGTGGCTGGCGTTCCCGGCAGTTTGTTCAAAGACGCTGCGCACCAGGTTGGCTACCGCAACCCAGCGCATATCGTGAGGAAGTTCGCGCTTGATTGTGCCTCCATAATTCAAGGTAGAGGTGGTGTACATCACCAGCAGCGTTTCCACATCCTGGTCGTAACGAACGAAGCTGTTAATTTCCCACTTGCCCAGATATCGGTTGTAGCTGACGTTGCCGATAAACCCCATCCGGGTGTTACCCTGTTGAGTCGCGCTTTCTACCAGCCCGCCGTAAAACATCAGTCCCTTAAGGGTATGCAGGAAGTTGTAGCTCACGTTCACGCCCACCTGCGTTACGCCAAAATTTTCCCCATCGAAGAACTGCTGCGTGCGCGACACGTAGGCGCCCACCAGGGTACGAGGTAATACATTCATGAAAGTGCTGGCCTCGACCGTGACTGACCGCGATTCTGGGGTGCTCAGGCCGACCAGCGGCACCTCGCCGTTATTCACCAGTTGCTGCTCGAGGCTGCCCAGAAGGGTATCCGTATAGTTCGTGGTCACCTGCACCGGCGCTCTGGGGAATGCCAGGTTCAGATTCCCATTGACCGTGTCGGTGGTGCCATAATTTGTGCCCCCCTGAGTGTCGTCGTCGCTGTAAGTGATCCGGCCGAGGCTCAACGACGCGCTGCTGGTTCGGTAGGGAATTTGGCCTTGGCCGGTGAGCCGGTATTGGTTCGACGAGCCGCGTGCCGTCTCCGACTCCCCGTCTTCCAGCCCGCTTAGATTTACGTCCGTGTTCAAATGGATGAAACCGCCCGTCAGGTAGAAGCTGCCGATGGTATAGGTGCTTCCGACGTTAAAATTCTTGGTCGAAGATGCCGTCGACTCGTCGCTGCCCAACAATGAACTCGTGCCCCCAGTATCGCCGTAACCAACCGAGAGCGTCGGTAGCCCGGGCAACAGCGCGCTCCACACCACGTTCAACCCATGGCTATTATTCTTCGTGGCCAGTCCGCTCACGTCGGGAATCCCGAAGGCTCCCGTGCTGTTCCAAGTCTGGTCGAAGGTTACAACCCCGGGAAAGTGGCTGCCCTTGAAAATATTCAGCGTCCCGGTGTAACCGCTGGCATCGCTGATCGACTGCATATCGGAGTTGTCCTGCGAGCGGCCGTAATAAGGAAGCACAGTGAAAGAGAGGAAATTAGGATTATAGTAATCGCCGCTGATCACGCCCCTGCCCGCGAAGCCCAGGGAATGCCCATCCGACCCTTCCAGATTGCCGAAGCTGTCGTCATACAGCGATGTCAGTTGCCCGCTCGCGGTGGCATGCAGGTCGCCGAGAGCCACCTGCGCCGCCCCGCGAGGGGAGAACGCCAGCAGCGCCCCCATCAGTGCCAGCCCGGCCAACCATCGATTTCTTATTCTCCACGGCACACCGTCAACCTCTTAAAGTTCCTGTACCTTGGCGTTCTGCCGCAGCCTCTGGTCCAGGCCGGCGCGCAGGCGCTCGGATTTTTCTCGCTCCAGGCTTTGCCGCAGGGCATCCTTCACCTGCGCAAACGTCCGCTTGCCGGCCGGCGTATGCGCGTTCAGCCGGAAGCAGGTGTAGAAGTTGCCCAGTTGCAACAGATCGCTCGTTTGTCCCGCCTGCATGGCCTGCGCCGCCTTCACGATCTCCGGCGGCAACTTGTCGCGGTCGACCACCTTGTGGTCGCCCATGTTCACGTGGAAGTCATCTTCCGAAATTTTTTCCGCTAGCAAGCCAAACTCCTGGTAGCTCTTGGTCGCCTTGGCCTTCTGGCAGGCTTCCTCCGCCGCCTTGTGCGCTTGCTTCTTCACTTCATCGCTGGCCTTATCCGAGGGCAGAATCGAAATGGTCTGGATAGCGAAATTCTCGCTGTAGCGGAAGGCATTCGGATTCTTGTCGTAATAAGCGCGCGCTTCGGCAAGAGTCACCTTCGCTTTGTCCGTCACTTCCGTCTTCAGGAACAGGTCGACCAGCAGTGAGCGCCGGATTTGCCGCCGCAATACCAGGCTCGAACCCTGCATTTCCGTCTTCAAGAACTCGTCAAAGGCTTCCTGACTGGGAAACTGGGCGCGGAACTCGGATTGCGCCTTCTGCAGCATCGCCGCCGGCACCGTCATCCCTCTGCGTTCCGCTTCCTGGTACACCAGCTCCTCGAACTCGATCATCTTCAGTGCGCCCATGCGGATCTTGGGTTCTTCCTGCTTGGGAAATCCGTTGTGCTGGCGCGCATACGGGAAGATGATCAGCATCTCGCGCAGCAAGTCGCGGTCGGTCAGCTCAGTACCGTTGACGCGTGCCACTGGCCTGTTGGAGACGGCCTCGAGCGGACTCAGGTTCGCGCTCGCCGCCGCCGGCGTGGCTGCTGGCGCGGCACTCGACGCCACCATTGGTTTCACTGTCGTCGGTTCATGAGAAGCCACCTGCGCCAGCGCCGGAGAGATCGCCAGCGCGGCCAAGGCTAAGGTCAGAATCTGCCGTTTGTAGTTCTTGCTTTTCATTTGGTTCTCACTCCCCGGGGCAGAACTTCAGCGGCGCCCCTTCCCAGTCCATTCACTTGGTGATTTGGTTACCCGGCTAATCTTCGCCTTATTGGCTGCTCGTCGCCCCTTTAGCCGGATAACCGAATGACCAAGTTTTAAAATCTGAGGGGAGAGATACCTTTCTCCCCTCAGCAAGGCAACCAACTAATACGCAGTGGTCACGCCGGTCACGCCAAATGCTTCATTGGCGACGCCGAAGTGGCACTGACGGCAGAACTGCGTGGTCGAAGGAGCTGCCGTCGGAGTCCACTTCGCGCCCGGGTTATAAGGAGCGTTGACGAAGAAGTAGGTCGCGTAGGTGCCAGTGGCGCTGCCGCCAATGGCAGCCAGACCGGTGCCAGCGTTATAGACGTTCATCTGGTGCTGGTTGTGGCAGGTGGTGCAAACCACGTAAGGCACCTGGTTCGTGGCGTCGATCACCATCCCGTTGATGGCGGGCGCGCCATAGTTCTTAACGAACGTCGCATACACGCCGGTCGCGGTCCAGGCGATGGGAGCGTAGGGGTTGGTGAGCTGCGGAACAAAGGTGAGGCCATAATACGACAACGGTTGAGGATAGCTGAGCCCGTTATAGTTCGCATTCGGTCCCACCGGGTGATCGTTCAGGTAATCACCAGGCGCTCCACCGTCATTGCCCAGTAAGGTAGGAATTGGCGTTCCGCCATATAGCGCGCCCGTGGTAGCGAACTGACCGTTGCCGTTCGGCAGCAGGCCCGCCGCTTGCTCGTAGGACTGATTCATCATCATGGCGCCCTTCGAGACGTTGCCATCATGGCAGCTCAGGCAGGAAGCGATGCCCGAGATTGCTGGCAGAGACGAGGCTGTCCACTGGCCGGCAACAAAGTTGACCGTGTAGCCGGCGCCGCCATTGTCATAGCCGCCGCCAAACTGCAGGGTTTCCTGGGTGATCAAAGATACGTCCTGGCCCCAAAGGTGATAATCGCCTTCGTTGCCGCCCAGGCTGCTGTAGGTGTTGTTGCTGGTGAGATCGCCACCGTTGCCGCGTCCGCCGCTGTGGGGAGCGTGGCAGCCCGCGCAGCCGCGTCCCCCGTTGTTGTGTGCACCCAACACGTCCGTGGTGGGCACGAATGTCTGCGCCGATGCCATGGCTACTGCCAGCAGGGCGAAGAGGACTACTAGCATCACGCGTTTCATGGTCTAAAACCTCCTCAGAATAAGGACTTCGTTCGAGTTGCACTTCTTAGTCACCTGTGTACGTGCACGGCCATCACCTAAGTGCTGAAGTTAGCCAATCTTCGGGCCGGAGTGTAAGTTATTGCCACAGAATGGGTTCCGCATCACGCACACGCGCTGCAAATCTCCGTTACTCTAGATTCGAGCCGTAATGAGCCTTCTCCCACAACGGGACTGGTGAAATGACCCAACGATTAGGAATGAGGGGGACCTGACAGGCAAAGGGGACTGACACCTTGCTAAGACTTGTCATCCCGAACAGAGCGAGGGATGACAGAGTGGATCTCCTTAGCCGCTAAGGCACCTTCGTGGGTGTCGGTGCCGCCCGTGCTGCAGCATTCCCCGACTTCGGAGTCTCTGGCGCTGTGGTCGTGGGCGGCTGCGCCTTGTCCGGCCGCTTCTTGTCGTCTGCTGGCGTTGAAGCCGGTGTTGTCTTCTGGCCAGCCTTCTTCGCCACCTCGGCCAGGCGGCGATCGTATTCCACCTGCGCTTCCGCGTTGGTGATGTAGCGGAACATCTGCACTCGGCCCAGATATTGCTCGCTGGTGAAAACGCGGTTCTGTTTGTCGATAGTCACCCCAGCCAGCGCCTGGAACTGTCCGGGCAGCCAGCCGAATCCGCCAACGATTAGACGCAAATCGCCTTCCGGCGTGAACACCTGCAGCCGGTTCAAGTTGGCGTCCGCGACCCACACGTGGCCGTCGCAATCGATAGCAATGCCTTTGGGACGCGTGAACTCCCCGGGTCCGTC
>JBAWCJ010000277.1:0-1720 GCA_049590215.1 Candidatus Sulfotelmatobacter sp.
CATGAACACCATGGCTCGCTACTTCCCGGACAAGAACACAGCCCCGCTGGCCGAATTCATCCGCGGGGACCTGTTCATCACCGCCGCCGTGAATCAAATCGCCGTCCCCAGCGGCCACATGGTAAACATAGACTTTAAGGCCCAAGACGCGGTCATCAATTTCACCCCGTCTTATTCGAGCAATACCCTCTCCGCAGCGGATCTCGCCGGCATCAACCAGCTTATCCGGAACGCCCTTCAAACCAGTTTCCTGCCCTCGAGCGCCTCTCTGCCTTCCAATATCGCCCAGGTCCAGTTCAAGACCATGCTCACGTCTTCCATGAAAGCGTTGGCCATCATGCTCAACATGACGTCCCACGCTGCCAATCCTAGCAGCTTCGCCGATATCTTCGTCAACCCCACCGACGATTTCGCCTTCGCTGCAGGCCGAGAATTTGTGCTGGCGCAACTCCAGCCCGTAATTAATAACCTTCTTTCTCAACCCTTCCCGGACATTCGCTTCAATCTCAACCTTCTTCTCACGACCTGGCACGTCAGCTATCCGGTGACCCTGCAGAGCGCCTCCTTCGATCTGCAGCCCGGCGAAATTGTCATGAACATTCAGGGACACGCCGGGCAGTCGAATCACGGGGCGCTCGGCCCGTTCGATTTCAGCTTGTCTCTGGACTTCTCGCTGGCCCCGGCTGGAACCACGGCGGTACTTGTACCCGGCAGCGTTTCGGTGAATATCAGCGGCGTTACGGGCCTGGTGGCGGAGATCGTAGATCTGTTTACCGGCAAGGTGAGCGATGCGGTAAAGGCTGCGCGCGATCAGGCCCTCTCTCAGAGCGGCGCGGACGACAAGGTGCAATCCATGTTCGATACCAACGCTAACCTGGGCAATTTTCTGAATTCGCTCCTGAAGCCTGCCACCTCCAACGCACCGGTCCCTTCCCAGCAAATCACTCTGACCTACAACTCCATCGAGATCCAGCAGGCCGGGATCGTCCTGCACGGATCTCTCTCTCTTCTTCCCTGGGCGCCCATTCACGTAGAATTCGAGCAGGTCCCCGCCAACGTGGGCACCGGTCCCGGTTCGGCGATCTTGCCGCACCCGCCCGATTACTCCGCTCTCAAGAGTTGGATTCCCGGCGGCACCGTCGGCCAATACGAATGGAGCACCGAAGGCGCCGAGCAGGCTTATCCCTTTGAGATCGATCCGCACAAGTTCATCTTGCTTTCCTCGATGTCGGTCGGCGAGGAGGCCGATGTCGCGATTACGTCTTCTTCGTCCGCTGCACGCGCCGCTTCCACATCCTCCTCTGCTGGAGGCGTTGCGCTTCCGGCCTATACGCCGCTGTGTCTTACGGTGCAGGGGACGCGCATTTCCCCATCTGGACCGGAAACCTATCAGCAGGTGTCCGCTACGGCCTGCGGCTACACGCGTACCAACGTGTTCGGCGGCAATATCATCGCTACGCTCGGCACCGCCAGCGCCTCCATTGCCTTGACTCGACCAGGCACTTCAGGACACGTGCAAGTGGTTGGTTATACCACCGCTCAGCCCGGTCAAAATGGCAGCGCCCCGCCCAACTTGCTCGTGCACTTTCCGGGAGCCAAGTCTGCTAGCGAGCTTTCGTTACTCACGGAGGCCCTCGGTCGCAGTGAACGGAGCGACGTTGATACTGCAGTCATCGCTGTCCTTTCTCCCGGCCAGCTCCCCACAGCCCCGTTCGTTCCC
>JBAWCJ010000278.1:0-4140 GCA_049590215.1 Candidatus Sulfotelmatobacter sp.
CGGGTAAGGAATCGAGATGTCCAGCTTCGATTTTGTGGACCAGCTTTACCGGTTCACCCTGGGCGGGAATCAAATAGAACCAGCGCCGCGTGACCATGAGACCTGCGGGCAAGCCGAGAACACGGTATGCAATGGGATCGCGATGATGGTGGTCGTAAAACAGCCACGCGTCGATGTTGCGTTCGCGCAGCGTAGATTGGATGGCAGCCAGGTCCATGGGCAAACGTCTATTGTAAACAATGAGAGGGATTTGGGCGAATCTGCACGTGGCATCTGGCGCCACGAACATCCGCGTCAAGACTTCCGTTCGTTCGAGGCCGATTCTTGGTTACACTAGGACGCTAGATGCCTGCGATCGCCGAGTCCGCGGCTGCGTCTATGGTTGCGAAACGAGTCCGCATCGAATCGATCGACGTGGTTCGCGGCGTCATCATGATTCTCATGGCACTCGATCATACTCGGGACTTCTTTGGTGTTCCCGGCGTAAATCCGACCGACCCCGCTACCACAACGATTCCGCTATTCTTCACACGCTGGATTACGCATTTCTGCGCGCCCGTGTTCTTTCTGCTGACAGGCACCGGCGCCTATCTCTCGCTGGGCAAAAAGTCGAAACGCCAGCTATCGTGGTTTCTCTTCACCCGCGGGCTCTGGCTGATCTTCTTGGAAGTGGTGGTCGTGCGTTGTTTGGGCTGGCAGTTTAATTTTGACTATCACCTGATGCTGCTGAATGTTTTATGGGCGCTGGGCTGGGCCATGATTACGCTCTCAGTGCTGGTTTACCTGCCTGCTTCGGTTGTGACCGCATTTGGGGTAGTGATGATCGCAACCCATAATGTATTCGATTCCGTAGAATCCGCGAACCCGATTTGGACGATTCTTCATTCCGCGCCCGGTTTCCTCTTAAACGAGCCGGGTCGCATCATCTTCGTGGCTTACGCGCTTATTCCGTGGGTTGGAGTTACAGCCGTAGGCTATGGCCTTGGACAGATTTACAGCTGGCCGTCGGAACGCCGCAAGGCGCTTCTGCTGCCGCTCAGCATCGGCTTGATTGCCGCGTTCTTTATTTTGCGCGGCATCAATCTCTATGGCGACCCCCTGCGCTGGAGCACCCAAAAGTCCGCGGCTTTTACCGCGCTTTCATTTTTGAACACTAACAAGTATCCGCCATCGCTGCTATTTCTTCTGATGACCCTGGGTCCGGCTCTGCTTTTCTTGTGGGCGGTCGACGCCGCAACGCCTCCCTGGCTGCGGCCTGCGCTCATCGTCGGCAAAGTGCCCATGTTTTATTACCTGTTGCACATTCCACTGATACACATGCTCGCCGTTACGGTATGTTGTGCGCGCTACGGGCAGGTGCATTGGATGTTCGAGTCCCCGACGCTGCGTCAGTTCCCCGTTACACCGCCGCCGGGATGGGGATACTCGTTGCCAATCGTTTATCTGATTTGGGCCTTGGTGGTGGTTACGCTTTATCCACTGTGCCGCTGGTTTGCGGGTTTGAAGCAGCGCCGCACCGATGCCTGGCTGAGTTATTTCTGAAGGGGAAGAGTTGAGCAGTTAGTCAGCGCTGGAAGTCAGAACGCGCTTTCTCACCGCTGGGGGCAGAGTCTCGCAGGCGGTCCGCAACACAAGTCGTGGCGCTCGTCCGCGAATCTTCATCAGATACCGAACCGTCCGCTTGGCATCAAACTTTGCGGTTTCGCGCAGCAGCCAGCCTAAGCCTTTCTGCACCATGTCATCTTCGTCGGCGAGAAGGAAATCGGAAAGCTTGGTGATCTCCGGGAAGAACAGCTTCGCGCGTGATCCGCGAATCAGAGCCACGCAAGCGGCCCGGCGATGCCAGCGGTTCCGTGACTTTGCCCAACGGAAGACAGCTTTTGCGCGGGCAGGTTTGGACGCGATCATCGGAGCAATCAGATCGTGCACCAGAGCGTCATGATCGGACCAACTACTGATGCGGTCGAGCCAGGTCTCGAAGAGTTTGAACTCGCCGTCGCCGAACTCGCCGTCGAGTTTCTCCAACAGGAACACGGCGGCTATCTTTTCTTCCAGCACCGAGCCAGAGAAAAGCTGATCGGCGACCTCGATCAGGAAGTCGAGTCCGTGTTCTTTTCTCACCTCGCGGCGAAAACCTACAGCGGCGCGTCGCAAGTCCGCCGTATACCAGCCGTGCGATTCGATTTCATCTTTGAAGAACCACTGCACGCCGGCAGCGTGCTCTGCGGAGCCGCCGTTGTTCAGGACGCGGCGAAGTTGAGTGGCGACAGCGGCGGGTGTGGTCCGGAGTTGAGGCAAGGGTTGACTTCGTCGAATTTCCTTAGCAAGAAAAGGCGGCCTGCCGAGGCCGCCTCTGTTTTTACTCTACGTAATCTGCTTTACGCGGCCCGAGCGGTAACGGTTGCCGGCCGATAGCCGCATTCTGCGGCCTTCTTAAAGGCTTGCAGAGCTTCCTCCGTGGACATCAGCGGCGTGGTTTGGACGGCTTTGCAGGCGCCACCGCCGGCAAACGCGATGGAAATCGCCGCGGCGCTAACATTGTCGGGCAGTTCGGTAATGACGACGACGTCGTACTTTCCGAAGGCGAACCATGCGGTCTCGATCTTGCCTCCCAACTTCTCAATCGCGGGCCTTACAGCCTCGATGCGGTTCTGGGGATGCGCCAGAAGCGCTTCCCAGCCCTCGCGCGAATACGCGACTTGGTGAAGATAATGTGGCATAGAGCCTCCTTCGATTCACTTGCGGAGCGAATGATCCCAGAGGCCGGGCACGAAGTCAAGCGGGCGTCGCGCAGGGCTTACAGCGCTTGAGGAGTGCCCCGCGTTCTGAACGCACGGTCATAAACCCACAGCAAAGCAGTGGTTGCGATGCCTACGGCGGTTACAGCCCACCATACGCGTTCCGGCCGATGAGTGACTTCTCCGAAATGATGCATGAGCGTTCCGCCGAACCATCCGCCGATGAGTGATCCGATTCCGATGGGCAAGAATGCAAAACCCATGTAAGTGCCTTGCTGGCCCGGCGGCGCGAGCAGCGCGATGTATTCGTAGTAGCGCGGTTGCTGGATGATCTCCCCGAGCGCGAGAACGAATATCGAGAGAACCGCGCCCCAGATGGTCGGCCGGAAAACAAGAATCAACCATGAAACCGAAGTGATCAGGGTGCCCAGGATGACGGCTTGGAATGCCGGAATTTTACACGTCACAAAATTCATTGCCAGCGTGAGGCAGATCACGGTCAACCCGTCAGTGACGAGAAGTCTCTCGACATCCGCTTGCGGATTGATGTAGCCGTGAATGTAGCCGGGCAGGCTGATGTATTGCTGCCAGAAGACGATCCAGTAACCTGTGAAGAGCACAAGGAACCACATGAAGCGACTGATCCCAGCGAGCACCAGCGCGAGCAGCCCGGCCCAGATCCACCAGGGCACGGAGACCTGCGGATAGATCCACAGGCCGATGCGGAGAAGCAGTGCGACCGCGAGCACGGGCAAGACCAGCCGGTAGTTGCCCACGACCACGCAGAAATTGCGGGTCACGGTGGCGATTGATGGCGGAGGCGCGTCCCCGGGCTTGCGCGGTTCGCGAAAGAAAAACAGGACGAAAAAAAACATTGCGAAGACGAAGAGTGCTGCAACTCGATAGACGCTCTCCACGCCCAGATGGCGATGAGCCCACGATGCGAACAAGGGGCCGGCCGCGCCGCCGATGTTGACCATGGTGTAGTAAATGGAATAGCCGATGGAGCGGACATTCTCTTTGGAGGCGCGGGCGGTGGTGCCAACCACGCAAGGCTTCACCAGCGCGATGCCGAGTGCGGGGAGAATGAGGATGAAGCCGACAAACAAACTGAGTGGCACGGCGTTGCGTACCGGCGCGAGCCAGGATGCGCCGATGGAGCCGATCAAGAAATACGCTGCGGCGAGGATGAGATACGCCATGGACAGGGCGCGGCGGAACCCGAGGCGATCGGCAGCGGCTCCGCCGAAGATGGCGAGAAACCATACCATGCCGCCGAAGATGCCGGTGAGCGTTCCCGTCTGTTGCGCAGAGAAGTTCAGCCGTTCCTGCAGGTACAGGGCAAGAGAAGCGAAAGCGCCGTAGTAGGAGAGGCGCTCGAAAATCTCGCTGATGTTGGCGA
>JBAWCJ010000279.1:0-2498 GCA_049590215.1 Candidatus Sulfotelmatobacter sp.
GCCTGATTGGTGCAGATATTCGACGTCGCCTTCTCGCGCCGGATGTGCTGCTCGCGGGTGGCCAGCGTAAGTACGAATCCGCGCCGGCCCTGTTTATCGACCGTCTGGCCTGCCAGCCGGCCGGGCATCTGCCGCACGTATTTCTCTCGTGTCGCGATCACTCCGCAGTAGGGACCGCCAAATCCGAGGGGCACACCGAACGACTGCGCTTCCATCGCGATGACGTCGGCCGCTCGCGGCGGCTCCACAATTCCCAGCGACACCGCTTCGGCGATTGAAACCACAAGCATCGCGCCGTGCTTATGCGCGATCTCGGCAATTGCCGCGACATCTTCGATGGTTCCAAAGAAATTCGGCGACTGGATGAGCACGCACGCCGTCTCCGGCGTAATCGATTTCTCCAGCTCCTTCAGATTCACGCGCCCATCGTCACCGAAGCCAGCTACCGAAAGCGGCATCCCCTGGTGGGTCGCGTAGGTCGCAAGCACTTCGCGGTATTCGGGATGCAAAGTCCGCGCCACCACTACCGACCGCCTGCCCGTGAGCCGCACCGCCATCATCACGGCCTCGGCGGCGGCGGTTGAGCCGTCGTACATGGAAGCGTTAGCCACTTCCATGCCCGTCAGTTCGCAGATCATCGTCTGAAATTCGAAAATGGATTGCAGAGTGCCCTGTGAGATCTCGGCTTGATAGGGCGTATAGGCCGTGAGGAATTCGCCGCGTGAGATGAGTGAATCGATGATGACCGGGCGGTAATGAGCGTAGGCACCCGCACCCAGAAAGCTGGTGTAGCCTTCACCGTTTTCCCGCGAGCGTTGCCGGAAGTAGTCCACGATTTCCGACTCCGCCATCTGGCGCGGGACTTTGAGATCGCGGCTCAGGCGGTATTCTGCCGGGATCGGCGCGAACAGTTCGTCGACCGAGCCCAGGCCAATGGCCTTCAACATGGCTTTGCGGTCGGCAGGAGATTTCGGTAGATAACGCATAGTTGGGAAACTATTAGATGTAACTCGGGGTCAGTTGGATTGTGACGGTGCTCGGCCGGCTCCCACCGAGCACAGAATCACATGATTTTCAGTTACCACCCTCTTCCGCCACGAACTTCTCATAATCAGCGGCGGAAAGCAGCCCATCCAGTTCGCCGGGGTTCTTCAGCGTAATTTTCAACATCCAGGACCCGTGTGCATCCTTATTCACCTTCTCGGGAGATGTCGCCAGGTCAGCGTTCGTCTCGGTGACCGTGCCCGAGGCTGGAGCGTACAGATCCGATACTGCTTTCACCGACTCGACGGTCCCAAATGTCTTCCCGCCAGCAAGTTCCGTACCCACTTTTGGCAGTTCGACGAAAACGATGTCGCCCAGCGACTCTTGCGCATGGTCGGTGATTCCGATTGTAGCCGTGGAGCCACTCGATTGAATCCACTCGTGCTCTTTGGTGTACTTCCGGTCTGTTGGATAGGCCATGATGGCTTCTTGCTCCTGGATTTAGAGTAGCGCCGACATCCTGCCGGCTGTCGGGGGTGCCTCGCCCTTGGTGCGGCGGCGAGGACGCCGCCGCGACGGCGGCGCTACGGATTCTTCTTCGGCCGCTTATAAAACGGCGTCGGAACGACTTGTGCGCCCACGCCTTGTCCGCGAATCTCAACCTTCACCGCAGTGCCCACCGCAGCGAACTCCGGCGGCACGTAGGCCAGCGCGATGTTCTTCTTCAAGAACGGCGCGGGTGATCCACTCGTGACATATCCGATCTCGCGATCGCCGTTGTCCAGCACCTTATACCCGTCGCGAGCGATGCCGCGCCCGGTCATTTCGAGGCCGACCAGCGTCCGGGTCACGCCCGCGGCTTTCGCCTTCTCCAGCGCGGCGCGACCGACGAACTCCGGCTTCTCCATTTTACAGAAGCGGTCGAGGCCGGCCTCCCAAACATTGATCGTATCGGAAATTTCATGGCCATAGAGCGGCAGTTTGCCTTCGAGGCGCAGCGTGTTCCGCGCTCCGAGGCCGCAGGGGACGATGCCGAATTCTTTGCCCGCATTCAGAATCTCATTCCACACTCGCGCGCTTGTCGGTTCATCCGCCGGAACGTAAATCTCGAATCCGTCTTCGGCCGTGTATCCTGTCCGCGCGATCAGAATATTCTTCAGACCGCAGACCGTGCCACGCGTGACCCAATAGAACTTTACGGCACTAAGATCCGCGTCCGTCAGCTTCTGCAGGACGTCGACGGCCTTCGGCCCCTGGATGGCAATCTGGGTGAAATCGTCCGAAAGATTCTCCACCGCGCAATCAAACTGCCGCGTATTGTCGCGTACCCAGTTGAAATCCTTCTCGCGTGTGCCTGCGTTGATCACCAGCAGGTACTCGTCCTCGCCCAGTCGGTGCACAATTACATCATCCACAAACGTCCCCTGCGGATAGAGCAGCGCGGAGTACTGCGCCTGCCCTACTGCCAGCCGCGAAGCGTCGTTCATGGAAATATGCTGCACCGCGGCCAGCGC
>JBAWCJ010000280.1:0-1732 GCA_049590215.1 Candidatus Sulfotelmatobacter sp.
GACAAGCAGTGCGCTCAGACGGGAGATTTTCGTGTCGATCCGGTGCCAAAACGCTGTCAGCAGCTATGAAGTATTTCTCAACGGTGAGCGAGTGCTTCCGCCCGGCAGAGGCAGAAATGCTCAAGCAGCGGTGAAGGTACCCAAAGACAATACCCTGAAGGTGATTCTTACTGGGGGACCGCATTCCAAAGTATTCATTCTAGTCGCGTATGACCCACGCGAGTCGAAGTGATCGCATGCAGGCCAACGACTAGCCGTCAATAAAATAACAGCTAAGGTGGCCATTGTAATTTTGCCGAGGGCTCACCGTCCCTCATCCGCCGAAGGCCCATACACCGAAGGCACTGCCACATCATTCAACCGCAAATAAACTCCCAATTGCGCCCGATGATGAATCACATGATTCATCACCATCCGCCGCATCGCCCCCATGCGGGTCCCGTCGTAAAACTTTTTCTCACCGGCCGAGAGCGTCCACTTTCCAGCCCAACGGTCATCGCCGGCGCCCACAATCGCGGCCCGCAGCGCCGCGACATTCTTATCGAATAATTCCAGCACATGCTTCTGTGACTCCGCCACGTTCGGCTTGCGCGGTGGTTCTCCAGCCGGACGGTTGGCGAAATCCAGCGCATCCTCTTTCATCACCTTCACACCCATGCCCGGCAGCTCGGCAATGTGTCCCGCCAGCCGCCCCAGCGTCATCGACTTCTCGTGCGGCTTCCAAGCCAGCTTATCCTCCGGAATCCGTTCCAAAGTCCGCCGCGCCGCCGCCATCTCCAAATCAAACTCCGGCAAAAACTCCGCACTAACTTCCATCGCACCCTCCTCGCACACCGCTTTGGATGTGATGCACGACAATTCGCTTCTCTAAAAGTTTGTCAGGCAGAAATTCGGGGCAAGAACTCCACTGGGCCAGCCCAGCAAACAGAAATCAGGATCTCCACGCAAACGAACCAGCCGCGGGACCACCAGGACGCTCCACTATTACGAACCAGGTTCGCACCGAAATCCAAACCAGCCGGCGGCAAGAAATTCCACTTCGATCCAATGAGGCCTGAGACAGCCGGTGAAGAAACCGCCGCAAAATCGCAACCTATCCCACCAGTTAATCACTGAGATTCGTATCAATCCGATTTACCCTGTGTGCCTCGGAGCCTGACCTGAGCGAAGCCGAAGGGCCCCCTGTGTTAAAGGTTTCTCTCTCCAAAGAAAGAAGAGCGGCCGCAAAGCCGCTCTGAATAAAACCTCGGTACTCGGGACTCGGGACTACTTACTGCTTCCAGCAGCCGCCCCGGCAGCAACTGGAATCACGCCGGCAATCGCCATCCCTTCAATCCGTGCCACAACATTCTCCACGCTCGCCCCAGTATCTGTGCAGGCATCCACATTAGGATGCCGGCTTCCATCCGCATGCATTACCAGCACGCTAACCTCAGCCTGCGCCTTTTTCACCATATAAGGTAGATGATGCCGATCATTCCGGCTCAAACTCGGACCCAGCACCACCAGATCGAACCGCCCCTTGCCAATCGCCGCTTCCACGGCCTTTCGCCCAACGGCCTTCTCGACCGTGTGGCCAGCCTGCTCCAAGGCCGCGGCCGTAATCGCCTGTTCCTCAGCATCCCCTTCACCATAAAGAATTTTCAGCTTCGCTGCTTTCGCCATGAGTGTGTGTCCTCGCCACTCACGGTAGCAACGCCCCAACTGCGGGGGTACATCACCGAAGACCAGC
>JBAWCJ010000281.1:0-4435 GCA_049590215.1 Candidatus Sulfotelmatobacter sp.
TCAGATAAGTCGGCGAAGACTTCCGACGAAATGGTGAAGTTCTACGCCAAGTGGGTGAAGGACTATCCCATCGTTTCGCTGGAAGATGGTTTATCGGAAAGCGACTGGGAAGGCTGGCAGAACCTGACCGAAGAACTTGGCGGCAAGATTCAACTGGTGGGCGACGATATCTTCGTCACCAACATTCAGTTCCTTCAGGAAGGAATCGACAAGGGCGTGGCCAACTCGATTCTGATCAAGGTGAACCAGATCGGCACGGTCAGCGAAACGCTCGACGCGATTGATTTAGCCCGCCGCAACGGCTACACCTCGGTGATTTCGCATCGCTCCGGCGAAACCGAAGACACGTTTATCGCCGACCTGGCCGTGGCCACTGGTGCGGGCCAGATCAAGACCGGCTCAGCTTCGCGCACCGACCGTATCTCGAAGTACAACCAGTTGTTGCGCATCGAAGAAGAGTTGGGTTCGTCAGCGCGATTCCTGGGACTGAAGGCGCTGAATTACAAAGGCTGAAGGCGCCTATCCTTAGTTGCGGAGTGTTTATGAGATTCAAATCGTTGCTGTCTGCGTGTTTTCTGGTTCTTTCTCTCTGCGCCGGCGCGCAGACAACTGTTTCGATCGCCCCCGACGCGGCTTCCAAAGAAGACGTCCAGAAGCTCTTCGATGTCATGGCCAGCCGAGACCAGATGGCCCAGATGATGCAACAGGTGTTCGCGCAGGCACGGACTCTAAACCGCGATGAGATTAAGAAACGGCATCCAGATGTCACCGCAGCACAGCTTGCGAGCATGGACCGGCAATCGGAAGAACTCTTAAAGAATTTTCCCCTTGATGAAATGCTGAGCGACATGATCCCCGTCTATCAGCGGCACTTTACGAAAACCGAGATCGACGCGTTCACATCTTTCTTCTCCTCTCCAGTCGGGCAGAAGTATCTTCACGAGATACCTGCGGTCACGGCGGAAACCATGCGCGCGGTGTATCCGCGGATTGAAGCGGAGGTCGACGCGTTGCTCAAGCGAGCCGGGGAGAAAACTGAATCCCCCAAGCAGTAAGCATTGACGTCGTCCATGACTTACGTCCGTCAACACAACTCTTGTGACATCCGACCTTGCCTTCCACAGCCCAAACAGTCGACCATGGGGACCGGACGCGGTGTGGCGAACTCGACGACAGTAGCGCTAACTCGTTTGCTCCCAGGATTTTGCCCGCAAGCCATTGATTCCAAGAGATTATTTCCCATTGTCTCTCCAACATGATGATTCCAATAGATTCGAGGGGGAGGGGTAAGGTGCACCCTCGAAAGAGATCGCTCTTCTCGCGATCAGTCAAGGGTTAACTTAGTCCACGACTTAGTCTATAATGCGGGAATGGAAGTCAATATCCATGAGGCGAAAACCCATCTTTCACGCCTGCTCGAACGCGTCGCCGTAGGCGAGGAGGTTGTCATCGCCAAAGCAGGCAAGCCGGTGGCGAAGCTCGTGCCCATCGAATCCTCCCGCCCCAGGTTCAAGCTAGGCTCAGCCAAAGGCGAATTTGTGGTTCCGGACGACTTCAACGATCCGTTGCCCAAAGAGATTGAAGACTTATTCTGGCGATGAGAGTTCTCATTGATACGCAAGTCTTGCTTTGGGGACTTCAGAACGAACAGAAGCTGTCTCGCCGGGTCCAAACCCTTCTACCTGTGGCTGACGTATGGATCAGCGTTGCCAGCCTGTGGGAGATCATCACCAAGGTCCAGATCGGCAAACTCGTTCTTCCCACACCGGTAGGCGATTACCTGGCTACGAAGCTGAAAGCAAATGGAATTCTAATCTTACCCATCACATTTGATCACGTGAAGCGCGTGGAAGGATTGCCACTTCACCATCGTGACCCGTTTGACCGTATTCTGATCGCTCAGAGCTTGGAAGAAAAACTTCCGGTTATCACTTCCGATCCTTTATTCGCACGCTATCTTGTTGAGGTAATCTGGTAGTCGTTCTGCCTTTGCAAGCAAGCGGCCCTTGGAGAATCCCGCAAAGAGTATGACTCGCCCTAAACCGCTGGTACTGATCATTCTCGACGGCTGGGGTTATCGCGCCGAGACCAAAGCCAATGCTATCGCGCTGGCGCGCAAGCCCACCTACGACCGCCTTCTGCGCGAATATCCGAATACGCTGATTCATACCAGCGGACCGTTTGTCGGATTGCCCGAGGGGCAGATGGGCAACAGCGAGGTTGGGCATCTCAATATTGGCGCCGGCCGCATCGTGCACATGGACATCACCCGCATCGACCTGATGATCCAGAACGGCGACTTCTTCTCGCATCCCGTGCTGCTCGCGGCGATGAAGCACGCGCGCGTCGGCGAGCGCAGATTGCATCTGTTCGGCCTGGTCTCAGATGGAGGCGTGCATTCGCAGCAGGCTCATCTTTACGCGCTGCTGAAAATGGCGAAGCAGAACGGTGTGGATCGCATTTTTGTACATGCCTTCATGGACGGCCGCGACACGCTGCCCACCAATGGCGCGGGCTACCTCGAACAACTGCAGCAGAAAATGCGGGAGTACAACTCGGGCAAGATCGCCACCGTGAACGGGCGTTATTACGCGATGGATCGGGACCGGCGCTGGGAGCGGATCGCCAAGGCCTACAACGCCATGGTTTTCGGCGACGCCGAAGGCGGCAAGAGCACCGACCCGGTGCAGGGAATGAAAGATTCCTACAACCGGGGCGTCACCGATGAGTTTGTCATTCCGTTTGTCTGTACCGACAAAACTGGACTGCCCCTTGCCACGATTCGCGATGACGATGCCTGCATCTGTTTTAATTTTCGCGCCGATCGCGTCCGCCAGATCACGCGCGCACTGGCGCGCAACAGCGGGCTCAACGGGAAAGGCGGCAGTGATCTTCCGGGTGCGGCTGATCTCGATGCCACGATTCCGCGCGACCGGGTGCCGAAAAATCTGCACTACGTCTGCATGACGCAGTATGACAAGAACTTCAGCCTGCCGGTGGTGATTCCGCCGGAATCGATGGCGAATATTCTGGCCAACGTGATGGGTGGTCTCAACATGCGCAACCTGCGCGTGGCCGAGACCGAGAAATATGCTCACGTTACATACTTCTTCAACGGTGGCGTGGAGCAGCCGTTCCCCGGCGAAGAGCGCGTGATGGTGCAGTCGCCGAAGGTTGCGACCTACGATCTGAAGCCGGAGATGAGCGCGGCAGGCATTGCCGACGCTGTGGTCAAGGCCGCGGAAGACGGAACGTTTGACGTGATCATCGTCAACTTCGCGAACGCCGATATGGTGGGGCACTCGGGCAAGATTGAGCCGACAATAAAAGCGGTCGAAACCGTGGATGCGTGCCTGAGCCGCATCGAGAGCGCGGTTCGCGCCAACGGCGGCGCTGTGCTGATCACTGCGGATCACGGCAACGCCGAAATGATGATTGACCCCGTCACGGGCGGACCGCACACCGCGCATACCACCAATCCGGTACCGCTTATTGTTGTGGCTCAAGATGCGAAGCAGTACACCTTAAAGCCCAACGGCTCGCTGCGCGATATTTCTCCGACCATGCTGGGGATGCTTGGCGTCGACGAGCCGAAAGAGATGACAGGGACAGATCTGCGCGCTTTTCTGAAAAGTAAATAAAAACCGCTGGGGACGCGGCCTAGACGTACCGATCGGGGCGAAACTTTTTCACCGCGAAAATACCAAGCACAACGAAAATCACCAGGACCACGACTTGAGCGATCAGAAACGGCGGTTCTTTCCCCGTTGGAGCGAGTGCGTGTGCCGCCGGCACTTTCATGAAGATCTGCGCCACCAGAACGAAGACATTCAGGTAAAGAGCAAGCACCGCGGAAACCACGTAAATCGGCCGCCACGCGTCGGCCATGTGAAGAACGTAGCGCGCGGGGATCGCAATCGCGAGCGCCACCAGAGAGATGATGCCGAGTATATGAGAGGGCAAAATGTGATCAACCGGAAAGAGAAATCCGGTCAGACTGGTCAAGGCCGTGGTCACGAGAAAGATTGCCGTCGCACCGTCGAACCGTTTTCCGCTAAGCATTCCGTACACGACCAGCAGGCCCGAAGCGATGCCCACCAGGCTCAACAACACGTGCACCAAAGTAAATGTCGCGGTCGTCATGCCTAAGATCATTGGATTTGTCCTCTCAAGGTGAAGATGCTACGTGCGCTGCCGAGAAAGCGCAAGACAGGCCGAAACTCGATACTGACGATTCAAATCCTCGATCTGCCGCCTCGTGCTACAGTTTTCTCGCGGGCGTTTGTGTCCGCTCGAATACCATGGAACCGCAGATCATTCTCATTCATCTAGTGCTCAAGCTGGGCGTCGCCGCCGCCGTTTCCAGCAGCCTGGTGCGCTCCAAGGAATTCAAGACGCTGCTGTTTCGCGAAGAGCGCTCGTTTCGCCAGAAGGT
>JBAWCJ010000282.1:0-10646 GCA_049590215.1 Candidatus Sulfotelmatobacter sp.
CATTGTTCATGGAAAAATCTGCAACGATCATTTGTTGCAACTAATTGATTGTATAGAGTTAATGAAAAATGAAGTCAAGAAAAAAATGCACGCGTCGAACGGGCGGTGTTGTACCAAAGTCACAGATGGATCGGAGTGAAACAGAAAATTCTAATGTTGCTCCATCAAAACATCGTCCACGCTCGCGATCACACGAGAGATAGAAGCACCTGCGATCGAGCGCGCGAGCGTCGATGTTTTCTGTTCGATCGATCGAGCGGCGATGCAACCAGCCCATTGAAGTTCATCGTTTTCGCCTGCTGCAGCATCTATAATGACATTGCGAAATCTTCGCGGGAGCATGATCAATGGCGGCTTTCGATGAGGTTGTCATCATTTCCGGTTGTCGTACTGCGGTGGGAAAATTCCAGGGAAGTCTCGCCGATCTGAGTGCTCCGCAGCTCGGCGCCGTGGTGGTGCGCGAGGCCGTAAAGCGCGCCGGATTAAACTCCAATCAAGTCGACGAATGCATCATGGGCAATGTTCTTCCCGCAGGGCTCGGACAAAATCCCGCCCGCCAGGCGGCAATCTTCGGAGGATTGTCGCCGGCGACAGGTGCCATGACAATCAACAAAGTTTGTGGTTCGGGATTGAAAGCAGTGGCTCTCGCAGCTCAGGCCGTGCAGACCGGAAACGGTTCCGTCGTCGTTGCGGGCGGCATGGAATCGATGACCAACGCCCCGTACCTGCTCCCGCAAGCGCGAAAGGGATATCGTCTGGGCAACGGTCAGGTCATCGATTCCATGGTGCACGACGGGCTCTGGGATATTTACAACGACTACCACATGGGCATCACCGGCGAGAACGTTGCGGAAAAATACGGGATCACACGCGAAGAGCAGGATGAGTTCGCCGTGAACTCGCACCGCAAAGCCGTCGCCGCGATGAAGGAGTGCCGCTTCAAGTCGCAGATCGTGGCGGTAGAAATTCCCGCGAAGAAGAAAGGCGCAGCCCCGGTGCTTTTCGAAAAAGACGAATCGCCGCGCGAGGATACGACCATCGAAGTCCTGCGTTCACTGAAGCCGGCGTTCAAGAAAGACGGCACCGTGACCGCCGGCAACGCTCCCGGCGTGAATGACGGAGCGGCTGCGGTAGTGGTGACCAGCGCAAAGCGGGCGAAGGAACTTGGCGCGCAGCCTATGGCGCGAATTGTCGCGCAGTCGACCAGCGGCGTCGAACCCAAGTGGGTGATGATGGCTCCCGTCGGAGCGGTGCGAACCATCTGGGAAAAGACGGGATGGAAAAAAGACGACGTTGACCTGTACGAACTCAACGAAGCTTTCTCACTGCAGGCGCTGGGTGTGATGCGCGAGCTTGGTCTCGATCCCAACAAGGTCAACGTGAACGGCGGCGCAGTCGCCATCGGTCATCCCATCGGAGCCAGCGGTGCCCGCGTGCTGGTGACTTTGCTTTATGAAATGACGCGCCGCAACGCGAAACGTGGAATCGCCGCTCTATGTCTCGGCGGAGGCAACGCCGTGGCCATGGCAGTCGAAAGAAATTAGCAAGCCGCTAGCTTGTAGAGGCGGAAGCAGCTGCCGCTTGCAGCGTGACGGTGAACACCGCTCCTCCGCCGGGCGCGTTCGCAGCCTCGATGGTTCCGTTGTGTTCTTTCATCACTGCTTTGCAGATGCTCAGCCCAAGGCCGGTTCCACGTCCCGGCCGCTTCGTCGTGTAGAAGGGATCAAAGATGCTGCCGAGGATGTCGCCGGGAATTCCCGGACCATCATCGTGAAAGCTGGCCCATACCGCTTCCCCATTATTTCCCAGTCGAATACGCAACGTGCCCCGGTCGCGAGCCTCGCGAATCGCCTGCTCCGCATTCAAGATCAGGTTCAGGAAAACCTGCATCAACTGGTGCGGATCCGCTTGCACGAAAGGTAGTGTTGGCTCGCGCAGAAAGTCCACGGTGATGTTGTTCTTGCGCAGCGAGTAAGCGTGCAGATTGAGCGTGCGTTCCACGATCTCCCCAAGATTGACCGGGCTCTTCCCTGGCGCCGGCGGTCTCGAGAAATAAGTCAGGTTGTGCACAATCTCAGCGGCCCGCCTCGCTTGCTGTTGCAGTATCCCGATCTGCTTGCGCGCCGCATCCGTGGTCTGGCTGTCCTGCAGAAGTTCGCTCACCCCCAGAATGCTGGTCAGGGGATTGTTCAGTTCGTGAGCAACCCCGCCGATCATCGCGCCCATGGCAGCCAGTCGCTCGCTTTGCACGATCTGCTGCTCCAGCTTCTTCTCCATCGTGATGTCGCGCACAGAGACGATCACGCCGCCGATCTTGCCATCGGCGTCAAAGAACTGGCTGGCCGAAGCCCGCATAGTGCGCCAGCTGCCGTCGCGGTGCCGCGCTCCGTACTCCGCCGCGCCAAAAATCCGGATGCCGGAAGAAACATCGCGATAAAGTGCCGCCAGTTCCGGCGAGTGATCCTCGGTTTCAGAGATCTTCTTTCCCACCAAATCCTCAGGTTGATACCCCAGCAGGTCGCGCACTCGCGAACTCACAAACGTGTACCGTTCCTGCAGATCGACCACGAGAATAAGGTCGGGGAAGCTCTCCAGCAAACGCCGTCGGAATTCCTCCTGTCCCAGCAGCTGCCGCTCCAGTTTGCGCCTTTCCGTGACGTCGATCAGGGTGCCCTGGTAACGAATCAGTTTGCCCGCAGCATCCCAGACGGCGCGCGACGATTCGAGAAACACCGCAGCTGTTCCATCTTTCTTGCGCAGCATAATCTCCCGCGCCCGCACTCCGCCGCGATCGTCAGCAGCCCGGCCCAACACCGGTGCCGCTGCGGGATCCACGTTCAGCTTGCTCGGTTCGACCGCCAGCAGATCTTCTTTCGTTGCATATCCCAGAACGCTCACCAGCGCCGGATTGGCATCCAGCAGTCTGCCCTCCGGTGTGCTGAAGTAGGCGCCTTCCTGCAGAGTCTCAAACAGCTCGGTGAAGCGCAGCTCTTTTTCGTGCTGCCCGGTCACATCGCGTCCCAACACGCTGATACCAACCACTTCGCCGCTCTTGACGATCGCATTGAGTACGCAATCGAAAAAAAGCGGCCGCGGATTGTTTTTAAAGCGTACGCGGACTGTCCCAGTCCAGTGCCTCTTCTCCAGAAACCGGCTGAGCCCAGCTTCCAGGCTCTCGCGCGTCGGTTCCTCCATGAAATCGAAAAACTTCTTGCCCACGATTTCGGTGAACGGAAGCGCGATCAGGTCGCTCACGCTTTTGTTGACGGTGCGCAAAGTGCCGTCCAGAGAAACGGCGCAGGCAGCATCTTCGAACGAGTCGATCAATTCTTTGAAGCTGCGCTGCGAACGCGCAATCATCTCGTTGAGCTGGTCGAGTTGCTGCTCCGACGGGGCAGCCCCCACGTGCTCCTGCAACCCCTGCAGCAGCAGCTTGAGTTCGACCACTTCCTTCCGCCGGCCGTAGGCATAGACGGCCAGCAGCACAGACAAAAGCAGAACGCCCAGCGCCATCGGCCCTAAGTGATAAGGCAGGGTCTCAAGCCGCTCCCAGGCCAGCGCGGCAAAGCCCGCTGCCAGCAGGACCATGAACAACAGAATCCATCGCCAAAGCTGGGATTCTTCGCGCTCCAGGTTTTGCGGGGCGCGGGGACGTCGAGGACTGTCAGGTGAATCTTGCGTCATGGGGAGAACACCCGGTTTCGCGTTCGTGGAACGCAAAACCGTCAATCATTAAAATCATCGTAATTATACTGGCCCCGGCAAAACAATCGTCGCCCGGGCCCCAGAATTCCGATTACTTCGGTTTCTCTGCGGAGCTGTGTCGGCGACGCATTGACTTGCCGAAGTCTGCCTCATAATATGGCCGCGCAGAGCGCGTATTTCCGAATGATCGGCCAGACCGAATGATCGGGCAAATCATCTCGCACTACCGAATCGTCGAGAAGTTGGGCGGCGGCGGCATGGGTGTGGTGTACAAGGCCGAGGACACTCGCCTGCATCGCTTCGTAGCCCTCAAGTTCCTGCCCGATGATGTTGCCCGCGACCCTCAGGCGCTCGCCCGCTTTCAACGCGAAGCGCAGGCCGCATCCGCCCTGAATCATCCCAACATCTGCACGATTTACGACATCGGCGAGCAGGATGGAAAGGCCTTCATTGCTATGGAGTCCCTCGATGGCGTGACGCTGAAGCACCGAATCGCCGGCCGTCCACTCGAGATGCAGGTTCTGTTGTCGCTGGCCATCGAAATCGTCGATGCCCTCGACGCAGCCCACTCCAAGGGAATCGTTCATCGCGACATCAAGCCGGCAAACATTTTTGTCACCGAACGCGGGCACGCCAAGATTCTCGACTTTGGACTGGCCAAGGTGACTCCCTCGCTCACTTCTTCCAGCCCCGACGCTGCGACGAATACGCAGACCCTGACGGTTGACGACCAGCACCTGACAAGTCCGGGCGCAACCCTCGGCACCGTGGCCTACATGTCGCCAGAGCAGGCCCGGGCGAAGGAACTCGATGCCCGCAGTGATCTTTTTTCCTTCGGCGCAGTGCTGTACGAGATGGCAACCGGCGCATTGCCTTTTCGCGGCGAGAGTTCCGCAGTCATCTTCAACGCGATTCTCGAACGCGACCCAGTTTCCGCCGTACGTCTCAATCCCGACGTGGCCCCCAAGCTCGAAGAAATCATCAACAAGTGTCTCGAAAAAGATCGCGAGCTGCGCTGCCAGACCGCGGCCGAACTGCGCGGGGACCTGAAGCGACTCCAGCGCGATACCAGTTCCGGCCGCACGTCGGCGCACGACTCTGCCAGAACGATTCCGGCTGACTCCGCCGGGTCTCCGCCTTCCGGTGTGATGCCGGCGAGCGGCTCCACCACGGTCGCCCCGATCCAGGGATCAGCCTCGGTACCGGCGGTTCACCCAAGGTGGCGGAAGCCATGGTTTCTCGTCGGAACCGTAGCTCTTGCGCTGCTCGCAGTACTGGTCGTCTGGAAGATGCACCTCTTGCCCGGATCGCCGGCACAGATCCCAGGCGCCCCTCCGCAGCCAGCGATGCAGATCACCCAACTCACCACCATCGGAGACACCCATTACGTTGATATTTCTCCCGACGGACGGCTGGTGGTCTATGCTCGCGAACAGCATGGCGCCTTCACGCTGTGGATGCTGCAACTCGCCACGGGCAGCACCACTCAGATCGCAGCGCTAGCATCTCCTTTAAGCACCAGCCTGCGTTTTTCACCGGACGGCAACTACATATATTTCTCCACTCAGCCCCTCGGGGCTTCCAGGTCAACTCTTTATCGGGTGGCCTCGCTCGGCGGCGCACCGCAATTCGTCTTGGACGATGTTCCCTCCAGCATCGGCATGTCCCCGGACGGCAAGCGTTTTTTATTCACGCGTCAAGCGCCTGCAAAACACGAAAGCTACCTGATGATGGCGGATGCCGACGGCGGCAACCCTCGCGTCGTGGCGACCAGGAAGGAACCTCAGGAGTTTCCCTGGTTGGGGCCGGCATGGCTGCCCGACGGTCAGCACGCCGTCGTTTGGTCCCACGAAGACGTCGCGCGTGTAGGCGCGCATCTTGAACTCGTCGACATTGCGACCGGAAAATCCGCCCGGTTGGGCAATTTCGTCATGGCCGGCCCGGGCCGGCTAACCTGGCGTTCCAATCCTGATTCAATCGTCTTCGCTGGTGCTGAAAAATCTGGAGAGCTTCACAGCCAGCTTTGGGAAACCCTTTACCCCACGGGCGAACTGCGGCAGATTACAAACGACCTGGATTCCTACAACACTCCCGGCCTGACCGCCGATGGGAGCAAACTCGCCGCCCCGCAAGATCTCTACCGCAGCAGCTTGTGGCTGGCACCAACCTCCAATCCCGATGCCGCACGCCAAATCACACCAGGAATCAGCCGCGAGGATGGGAACGAAATAGGGTGGAATGGCAACAGCCAGATCGTTTACAGCTATCGCGCATCAGGTCCTTCCCGGCTGGCGACCCTCGACCTCACGGTCGCCCAGCCAGTAGATCTGCATCTGCCAGGCGAGGAACAATGGTCTCCCGCATCCTGCGGGAACGGAGCCATCGCGTATACCCAGGCTATGAAGCAGAGTTTTTCCGTGTGGCATACGGATCTCAACGGAGGAATGCCGGTCGAACTCGATTCCGGCCCTACGAGTGCTAAACCTGTTTGTACCCCAGACGGCAAGACCGTTGTGTACGAAAAAGCTGAGGGTAACGAAACTCGGTTGATGCGAGTGCCGGCGGCCGGCGGCACACCGCAAAAGCTGAACGACCTGAATATGGCGCTAGCCAAATTCTCGCCTGACGGCCGACTGATCGCCGCTCTTTACTGGACCGACCCGACCGCGGTCCCGAAACTGGCGCTGATTTCACCAGAAGTCGGCGCCCCAACCCGGGTGATTGATCTGCCTCCGGAGGCGGCGAAGCAGACCTACGAAGAGCAAAGCGGACTCGACTGGATGCCGGACGGCCGCAGCATCATCTTCGCGATGCACAAGAACGGCGTCACCAACCTCTGGCTCCAGCCCCTGAGCCCATCCGGAAACAAGCCCGCTCCGCCGCGCCAGTGGACGCATTTCTCCTCTAACGACGTAAGAGCATTCGCTGTCTCACCCGACGGCAAACAGATCGTATTTTCGCGCGACAGCTCCACCGGCGATATCGTCCTCATCACCCATCTTCCCTAAAAGGAACAATCCACAGCCCCACCCTGTGACATCCGTCACAGCCACGGCCGCATGCCAGCGCGTACCGTAGCTACATTCCGGAATCAGGCCTCGGTGTGCCGACGGCGGCACGAAGGATCTCTCGCCCGGAGCACCCATGCTCTACAAGACCCTCAGCGCCGCGGTCTACGGCATCGACGCCAACATCATCCAGGTGGAAGTCGACTGCTCCGGTATCAAGACCGACCAGGACCACTTTCACACCGTAGGCCTGCCCGACGCTGCAGTCCGCGAAAGCCGCGACCGAGTCCGCGCCGCGCTGAAGAACTGCGGCTACGACATCCCTCCCACACACATCACCATCAACCTGGCTCCCGCCGATATCAAGAAAGAAGGCTCCGGATTCGACTTACCGATGGCGCTAGGCATCGTGGGCGCCTACGGCGGCCTCACTCAAAAGACGATCGAAGACTGCCTCTTCATCGGCGAGTTGGGTCTCGATGGCGGAGTGCGCGGCATTCGCGGCACGCTGCCCATTGCCCTCGAAGCCCGCACTCGTAAGATTTCCAAGCTGGTCGTCCCCGAAGCCAATGCCCGCGAAGCCGCCATGGTCGGCGGAGTCGATGTCTACCCCGTCCGATCGCTGCTCGACGTAATCCACTTCGTAAACTCCGGCAACGGAATCGTTCCGCTGAAAGCCGATGGCGACGCGCTGCTGAAAGAATCTCAGGAATTCCTCGTCGACTTCAAAGACGTTCGCGGCCAGCAAACCGCCAAGCGCGCCATCGAAATCTCATGCGCCGGAGGCCACAACATCTTAATGATCGGCCCGCCCGGCTCCGGCAAAACCATGCTGGCCAAGCGCATGCCGACCATCCTTCCGCCCCTCACTTTCGAAGAAGCACTCGAGACCACCAAGATTCACAGCGTAGCCGGAGTGCTCGACCCCGGCAGCGGCCTGGTAGGCAAGCGCCCCTACCGTGCCCCGCACCACACCATCTCCGACGCCGGCCTGATCGGCGGAGGCGTGATCCCGCGCCCCGGTGAAGTCTCGCTCTCCCACAACGGCCTGCTGTTCTTAGACGAACTCCCAGAATTCCCCCGCAACGTCCTCGAAGTCCTGCGCCAGCCGCTAGAAGATGGCTCGGTGACGATCGCTCGCGCCGCCATGGCCCTGACTTTTCCTGCACGCTTCATGCTCGCCGCCGCCATGAATCCCTGCCCCTGCGGATTCCGCAACGATCGCACCAGAGAATGCCAATGCACGACGCCAATGATCCAGCGCTACATCTCGAAAATCTCCGGTCCGCTCATGGACCGGATCGATATCCACATCGACGTCCCCGCCGTGAACTACAAAGAAATGCGCTCCACGAACGAACCGGAAAGCTCAGCAAAGATTCGCGAGCGCGTAATGCGCACTCGCCAAAAGCAGCTGGAGCGCTTCGCCTCTTCCCGCGAAAAAATTTATTGCAACGCGCAAATGTCCTCCCGCCACATCCGCACCTTCTGCGATCTCTCCCCTGACTGCGAGCGCCTGCTCGAGCGCGCCATGACCCAGCAGGGCCTAAGTGCCCGCGCCCACGACCGCATCCTGAAAGTAGCCCGCACCATCGCCGACATCGAAGCTCTGCCATCCATCGAACCCAAACACATCGCCGAAGCCATCCAGTACCGCAGTCTCGACCGCACCTACTGGACCTAGGACCTTGCCGGGCAGACCTCGACCCCGGATCGGAATTACAATTTGCTGGCCAATAGAAAAACCGCCAGCATGAACAGATACATGGCTGAGAGTCCCGCCCCGAGCATAAGGGCCTGCGTAAGCCGGGTACGCTTCCTCAAATACACCGTTTGCCGGTAGATGATGTTCGGAAAGAAAATGGAGGTCCAGTACAAAGCCTGCACGGCTGGCGCCTGGCGATAGATTTTTGTGAGCACAAGATACAGAATGGCGATTACCAGGGCGCTGATGATCGACAGCCGCGAGGCGATCCGTCGTTCGTCCGGCGAAAGCTTTGGTCCGCCGATAGCGCATCGGTGCAACATTTCGAGTGTCATCGTGTCATCTCCTTTGATCTGCTTGGAATCGGAACCCGGAATTTGTGGATGCAGGTGCGCGTCGATCGCTCCGCCCACCACATCAACAATCAATCCCACCGAGGCGCGCTGACTCGCCAGCACGGCGCCAAACTCCTCGCCGTAACGCGCCCGCCATCGCGCGGGATAAAGCCGCAGCATCCAGTTCATGCGCTGGCTAGTCTCCGCTGCCCGGTGCGCGCCACCGCCATCATGGAATCCAGGCGCGCCCGCAATGCGCGTTCGCCCAGAGCGGTAAGCCGGTAGGGATTGCGCCGGTCTTCGCTCTTCAACGGCTCAATCAGTCCGCGCGCCTCCAGCCGGGCCAGGGCCCCATACAGCGTTCCCGGACCCAGACGCACGCCCGCAATCGCTTCTATATCTTCCGTCATGGAATAACCGTGCCTGGGCTCCTCGGCCAGACTTATCAGGATCAGCAAGGCTGGCTCGGAGAACCGGCCAAAATCGGCCAGCTCCGCATCCTCTTCAGTTTTTCGCATCATAAGTATCGTTCCGCGTAATACGTGATAAGTATTACGCACTGCGATATACTACGTGTGACGTACTATTATGTCAAGCAAAAACTTTGCGCCCATCGCCCGGATCGAACTTCGTTCGCTCCCGTCTCGACCCCAACGCACCGATTGACCCTTGCCCTCTAACATGTTATAAATGCACGTTTTGCACTGCGATGGCTGGAGCAGAGCCCTATTTTCCTCCTGCCGCCCCAGGCGCAAACTCCGACGCGGCCAAACTCCAACTCTCCGTTGAAGGTTTGCGGTGGAAGCGTGTTCGGAATTCCGGCGACGAAGTCCCATGTGCGCGCTCGAACCTGGGATGCTTCGCCGGAAGGCAGTGCCTAAACACGTTTGTAATTCCTAAAACCCGATTCATCTGGAGGACTCATTATGCGTACCGGGCTCGCCACGGCTGCGTTCCAAACTCGCCGCACGATTTCTAGTTTCCTGAAAAACGCTTTCCTGAATGCCTTCTTCAAAAAGACTCTGGCTCTAGCCACGCTGCTCACCGTCGGCGCGGCCACCGCTCTAGCCCAATCCTCCACTGAAGCCGGTGGCGAAGCCTCGCTCAAACTTCCCGACTTGTCCTCCGTCAGCTTTCTTAACGGCGCCATCGATGGCCACAACCTGCTCATGATCGGGATTCTCTTCTGCTTCTTCGGGCTCGGCTTCGGCATGGTCATCTACATGCGCCTCAAGAACCTGCCCGTGCATCGCTCCATGCGCGAAATCTCCGAACTCATCTACGAAACCTGCAAGACCTATCTCATCACCCAGGGCAAATTCATCCTTCTGCTGTGGGCGTTTATCGCCGTCATCATTCTCCTCTACTTCGGCGTCCTGCAGCATCTGGAAGCCATGCGCGTCGCCATCATCCTCGGCTTCAGTCTGGTCGGCATCGCCGGCAGTTACGGCGTAGCCTGGTTCGGCATTCGCGTCAACACCTTCGCCAACTCCCGCACCGCCTTCGCGTCACTGCCGGGCAAGCCGTTCCCGGTCTACCAGATTCCACTCGAAGCCGGCATGAGCATCGGCATGATGCTGATCAGCGTCGAACTTCTGATCATGCTGATCATCCTGCTCTTCGTCCCCGGCGACTACGCCGGCCCCTGTTTCATCGGATTCGCCATTGGCGAATCTCTCGGCGCGGCCGCGCTCCGCATTGCCGGCAGCATCTTCACCAAGATCGCCGACATCGGCTCCGACCTGATGAAGATCGTTTTCAAAATTAAAGAAGACGACGCCCGCAACCCCGGCGTAATCGCCGATTGCACCGGAGACAATGCCGGCGACTCCGTCGGACCCTCCGCCGACGGCTTCGAAACCTACGGCGTAACCGGCGTAGCTCTCATCACGT
>JBAWCJ010000283.1:0-17118 GCA_049590215.1 Candidatus Sulfotelmatobacter sp.
ACTTCACCCACACGGTGGGGCTGGTGTGATTTTCGTATTCGACTTCGGCCTCGGCGAGCGCAGTTTCGTCGTGCATGCACCAATAGACGGCGCGCAGACCTTTGTAGACGAATCCGTTTTCGTAAAACGAAAAAAATGTCGACAGGACCACCGACTCGTATTGAGGGTTCATGGTGGCGTAGGGGCGGTCCCAGCGGCCTAAGACGCCGATGCGCTTGAACTGCTGGCGCTGCAGATCGAGATACTTCTGCGCGTATTTGCGGCACGCCGCGCGCACATCGATTGGACGCATCTGCAGTTTCTTGCCACCAAGTTCCTTGTCTACCTTGATCTCAATAGGCAGGCCGTGGCAGTCCCAGCCGGGCACGTAGGGCGCATCGAATCCGGCCATCGTCTTCGATTTGACGATGAAATCTTTCAGGCACTTGTTCAGCGCCGTCCCCATGTGGATCGGTCCGCTGGTGTAAGGCGGGCCGTCGTGGAGAATGTAGGTGCCTTTATCCGATCCTTTGCGGGCCTCGCGGATGCGTTCGTAGATCCGCATCTCCTGCCAGCGGGCGAGCATTTTCGGCTCGTTCTGGGGCAGGTTGGCCTTCATGGGGAAGGCAGTTTTAGGCAGATTGATGGTAGCTTTCAGGTCGAACGGCACTCGGTTGGACTCTCCCAAATGATTGAATCTTTTCATTATACCGGGATCGTGGCGGGGAACGTCCATGCGCGCTGGGATCGCAATACGGGTAGCGGAAAACTAGGGGGAACCAGCTTGCTTACCGGTACGGGCGCGAGTGGTACATTCCCGGCCGGAACTTGAAATACACTTCGTAAAGAGCGACGGAAGGGGTACAATTTCATTTACAGGCCAAGGTTCGGGAGTTTCACGCCGACTGCGGGTGGGGCCCGATCCGGTTAAGGAAATCAGGGAAGAAAATTAGAGGCAACTCGTTGGAAAGACGGCTCATCTGTGTAGGGGAGACGTCTCCACCAAGATTCACGATCCCACAAGGGAAAACCGAACCCGGGAACAATGGCATCCACTGAGGTCAATCCGAACGTCACTCCGAAAGCTGCTGACGAGCCGGAGCTTCATCTCCTGCTGGCCCCCGACACTTTTGAGCCTCTGTATAAGTCGCTTTTCCGCGGCCTGGATGAATTCTTCTTTCCCAAGAAGTTACCGCCGCTGAAGCTGGAATCGAAACCCATCCCGGTCAAGGATATTTGGGGCTTCTACAACTATAAAAAGAATGGCGCTCTGGGTTCGACGGTTGCCCACGTCATCGTGATCGCATTGATTATCGGCGCAACGATTCTGGGACGCCGGATGGTGACGAAGGTCGAGGCCAAGCCGCAGGTGACCGAACTGATCGATCCCGGTGACTACACGCTGAAGCCTGCTAAGACCCAGGCCGGTGGCGGTGGTGGCGGCGGCGACCGCGACGTCCTGAAGGCGTCGCAAGGGAAGCTACCGAAGTTCTCGATGAAGCCGCAAATCACGCCGCCCGCGGCAGTGATCCGCAATCTCAATCCGAAATTGGCGGTTGAGCCCACGGTGATGGTGCCGCCCGATATTAAAGTAACAGCGATGAATAACATGCCGAACCTAGGCGACCCGAAATCCACGGCCGTCATTCCATCCAACGGTACCGGAGGAGGCAGCGGCATTGGCGAAGGCTATGGCGGTGGCGTTGGCCCGGGAACCGGGCGCGGCGTGGGGCCGGGCGAAGGCATGGGCATGGGAGGCGGCGTTTACCGCGCCGGCCGGGGAGTGACTCCGCCGCGGCCAATCTTTTCGCCGGATCCCGAGTTCTCTGAGGAAGCCCGCAAAGCCAAGTATCAAGGTGTTTGCACTCTGATGATTGTGGTTGATACCGACGGCCGCCCCACGAATCTTCGCGTGGTGAACTCCCTCGGTATGGGACTGGATGAAAAAGCTCTCGAGACGGTCAAGACCTGGCGCTTTGAGCCTGGGATGAAAGACGGCCATCCCGTGAAGGTCGAGATGGCCGTGGAAGTCGATTTCCATTTGTACTGAGACGCTCGGCTCTTAGTTCCCAGCTGCCTACTCCTTCCGCAGCACGGCGAAGTGCAGCAGCACGCGCTGCCTGAAACCCAGCCTCTCGTACAGCTTAATTGCCCGCACGTTATCTTGGCGAACATGTAGAAGCGGCGTTTCCCCGCGGCTGCAGATGCGTCGCATCACTTCGGCCATCAGGATGCGTGCGTAACCGTGGCCGGTGTACTCGGGGTGGGTACAGACGGCGCTCACTTCGGTATAGCCGGGAATCTTCAGCCGTTCACCCGTCATGGCAACCAGCTTTCCGTCGAGGCGAATCCCCAAATAAGTGCCCAATTCATGCGTGCGTTCGCCGAAGGGACCGGGCTTGGTGAGCGCGGTAAGCGCCATCATGTCAGGCACGTCCGCATCGCCAAGTTCCAGGATTTCCGCGTCAGAAGACGACCGCGCGGCCGGAGAGCCGTCGCCCTCGTAAACCATTTCCGGCATCGGAGCGCCGGCAATAAAACCCCAACCAGCCTGCGCCTGATAAGGCGCCTCCAGGAACAATCCGACCGTCTCACCCTCGTTTACCAATTTCGCGAGAGATTCGTAGCTTTCGGGCGTGGGCTCCCGAAACGCGGCCAGCGGCGAGACCTCCGGCACAAACCTGCGCGCCTGGTCGAAGGACTCGGCGAACTCAGCCTGCCGCGTGGTCAGCGCCTTCCAGATGATGTTGTCGAGAGGATGCATTTGCCGTAGGCCTGACATTCCGATTGGAGCAATCGGAGACTCGCTGGGACAGAGTAATTCTGAAATGCGGGATTGCGCTATCCGAACCTTGCGCGCAAGAACGAATCGTTCACCTTAATGTTTTATTCCTTCAAGTCCACATGCTGCACATCCTCAATCGCGTGCCCGAGGAAGCGCTCGCCCAGGCGCCGGAATTTCTCCACTGAATCGGTAGCGAAGAACTTCAGTCGGGGAAGCTTTCGGCGTTCTTCATGAACGGCGCGGGTCAGCGGGAGGAGCCTCTCCAGACAGTCGGCGACGGCCCGGGCCGTAGATTCGGCGGAATCCACGATGCTCACATGCGGCGGCGCCACGCGATGCAGAAGCGGCTTGAGGAGCGGGTAGTGGGTGCAGCCAAGAACCAGCGCGTCCGCGTCGTGAAAGCCATCGCCGAAGGCCTCGTTCAGATAAATGCGCGCGACCTGCTCGGTGACGGGATGCTCGACCCATCCCTCTTCGACCAGCGGAACCAGCAACGGGCAAGCCTTTTCCCGCGCCTCGAGCCCCCGCGCCTCAAGAGCTTTCCGATAAGCGTGGCTGCTGACGGTTGCCTCGGTGCCCATGACAACGACTTTCTTGTTCTTGCTGACCGAAGCGGCGGCCTCGGCCCCGGGCTCAACCACCCCTACGACCGGCACATGCGCTGCCGCGGTAATTTGGTCGAGGACGAGCGCGGTGGCTGTGTTGCACGCAATCACCAGCAACTGGGCTCCGTGAGCCTCGAGATAATGCGCGGCTTCGACGGCATAACGCGCCACGGTTTCGACCGACTTGGAACCGTAAGGAAGCCGGGCAGTATCGCCAAAGTAGAGGTAATCAGCGTCGGGAATAAGTTCAAGTAAAGCTTTAAGAACGGTAAGGCCGCCAACGCCGGAATCGAATACGCCGATGGTGGGCCGCCGCTGGGTCATGGTTGAAGGAACCGCATCACGATAATACCAGCGGGGAAGAGCGGGAATAGGATTCAGAGATGACCAGAGATGTTCCTCGGAGTGTACCTAGGAATGTTTAGTGGCGGTCGACCGGGAAACGGCAGATCCTTCGAACTCAGAGCTTCTTCCGCAGCATACCCCCGGCGGAATCGTCGCCCCATGAGGGCAAGTACGAGGATGTCCAAGGAAAGTACAAATCTTGTCGGTCGCTTCCAGCGAAAGGATGTGCTCGAACTTGCAGGCCTGCTGCTCGATTTCCGATTCGCTGTCCATGGCCAGGCTGTCGGTAAAAAGTCTTTCGGCGAGGCGATGGCGGCGGATGATGCTGCCGGCCCGCTTGCGCCCGCGAGGCGTGAGTTCCACGATCAAAGTACCGTCGCCGATGGAAGCGGCGACCGGTTTAAGCGCATCGTGGCAAGGATTCACGAACGGCTTGTGATCGTGAGGATGAGGCGGATGCGGCGCCGAGAGCACGAGTCCCATCTGAATCATCTTCTCGATCGCCAGACTCACGGGAAGCGCGCCGTGCACTTCCATGCGCTCGACTTCTGCGATCTCGCCGTGCTCGGCGAGGACCCACAACTCCTCGAGCACTTCGTCGAACTGCTCTTCGTCGGCCATCGCAAAAACTTCCTGCGACTCGATCTTGCCGTGATGGAATTCGATGCGCCGGTCGGCCAGGCGTGCCACCACGGGATCGTGCGTCACCATCACGATCGTCCGCCCCTGCTGATGAAACTCGCGCAGCAGCCGCAGCACAATCTCTTCATTGACGGCGTCGAGATTACCGGTGGGTTCATCCGCCAGAACAATCTTCGGATCATTGATCAGGGCACGCGCGATGCAGACCCGCTGTTGTTCGCCGCCGGAAAGCTGTGAAGGCAAGTGATGGGCCCGGTCACCCAGCCCGACTCGAGTGAGGGCTTCAATTGCCTCTTTCTCGTCCGTCATGCTGTGAAAGTACTGCGCCAGCATGACGTTCTCGACGGCGGTTAGAAAAGGAATGAGATGAAACTGCTGGAAAATAAATCCAATCTTCTCGGCGCGCGCCCGATTCAAGTCCGCGGAAGAGATGCCGGCCACGTTCTGACCGTCAAGCCAGATTTCGCCGGACGTCGGGCGATCGAGGCAGCCAATCAGATTCACTAGCGTCGATTTTCCCGACCCCGACGGGCCCATGATGGAGAGCCATTCCCCCCGCGCGACATGCAGAGAGATGTCATCGAGCGCATGAATCGCGCTGCTCTGCTCTCCCTTCCCGTGCTCATTCCCGGCTGCCTTGGCCGGATAGAGCTTGGTCACATTCTTGATCTCGATCATGTCACTCTCCCCGCAGGATGACCGCCGGCTGCACCCGGCGCAACAGCCAGATCGGGAGAACTGCCGAAAGCAACGTCACCACTATGCTACCAGCCAGAACAAAGGGCAGCACACTGAATCGTGGCGCCACGGGAGCGTGGAAGTTAACCCGGCCGATCCAGGCTGCGATGCCCACGCCAAGAACAAATCCGATCAGAGCACCGCTCGCGCCCAGCGCGGCCGCCTCCGCCGCGAAAAACCCATTTAGCAAACGGTCGGACGCACCCAATGCCTTCATGATGGCAAAGTCGCGCCGGCGGTCAAAAACCCATCCCATCAGAGTGGAAAGCACACACAACGCAGCCGTCAGAATAATAAGCGCAGCCGCAGCCAGCAGGGTGGCCCGAGTCTTGCCCAGAACACGCACTTCGCCTTCCATGATTTGCCGCACCGGACGCACATCGGCAGCGGGAATCGCCTGCTCCAGTTGACGCATGATGCCGGAGATTTCCTCCGGAGAACCGCTGGCCGCAACCTCGATCGTTGAAGGCTGCGCACCTGTCCAGGAAACAAAATCAGCCAGCGAAACATAAACGCGGCTGTCTTCGGCAGCACCGGTCCGCACCGTTCCAGCAGACGTGAGGTGAATGGTGTGTCCCTGAAAGATGAGATCGAAAGGCTGATTCTTCGGCGATACGACAGATAGAGCGCGCACCCCGACCAGCGCCTGTCGTGGCGCGGAAGGCCAGTTGCTCACCGACCACCAGCGGTCAAGTTGCCGAACCCGATCGAAATCTGTACCTGCAACCACAACCGGCTGGCCGTCGCTGGTTCGCGCCACCACCAGGCCGAAGGGCGCGACCACACCGCGGCTGCCGAGCACGGATTCCACATGCGTGAGCGCGTCTGCAGGAAGGGAATTGCCGTTCCTGGCTACCAGGATAATGTTTGCTCCGTAGTTACGGAATTCGCGCCGCAGTTTGGCTTGCACATCAACGTAAAGATTCAACACCGCCGTGGTGACGGCAGCGGCCACGACCATGGCGGAGAGCGCGGAGACAGCTCGCCCCCGGCGAAGCACCGCGGCCCGCACTAGCATCCGAAGAAACATGGAAGAATGCGGCGAGCGCGCGCGGCTGGCTGCAACGTCCTGCGCGGCATGGGAGATGTTCATAGTTCACCTCGCAGGGCGAACACGGGGTCGAGCCTCACCGCTTTGCGAATGGCGGCAGCGCTTCCCGCAAAAGTAACGACGACGGCGATCGACAGAATCACGGGCAGAAGCACCGGAGGAATCGTGATCTGCGAATCAAAAATGGACCGGCCGATTTGATGGGCGAGCAATCCGCCGGCAACAAAGCCCACCAAGCCGCCGAACAAAGCCAGTAGCGTCGCTTCGGCAAAGAAGACGGAGGCAATCGCCAGCTTTCCGGCGCCCAGAGCCTTCATCAGACCCACTTCCGCGCGCCGCTCAAAAATAGCCGTGGCCATGGCGGCAGAAACCGCCAGTGCCGAAGCAAAAAGCGCCGCCAGCGTGATCAGAAAGATCAGCCCCTCAATGCGCGTAAGCACCGCACCCTCGTTCTGCGCAACCTGGCGAATCTGTTCGGCGTGCGAATGCGGAATTGCTTCCTGCAGCTGAAATGCAATCGACTGCGGATACGGCGAGCAGTACCAGCGGTCATAGACCGGACCAGACATGCTCTTGGGGTCGCGGCGGGCCAGAGCGTCCTCAGGCTTGGTCAGCGCGCTGACGTAGACGCGGCGAACTGCGCCCGGTTTGCCCAGAACTTCCTGGGCCAAAGCAATTGGCGCGACGATCTGGTCGTCTTCGGCGCCTCCAGTGGAAAGAATTCCGCTGACATGCAACCGGCGGCCTGAGACAGTAACCTCGTCACCAGGCTTCGCCGAAAGCCGCGCCGCCAGCTGCTCTCCCAGCAGAACATCGTGGGAATTGTCATCGGGCCATGCTCCCGAAACCTTCCACCAGGGATGCGTGGATCGGACACCGGTCGTGAACTCTTCCTTGCCAAAAGAAACTTGTTTGGCAAAGTAAGTCCCAAGCAACGTGAGATGTTCCGTGCTGCCGTCCTGCTGCAGCGCAACATTCACCGGAAGCATCGGCGCAAATCCGGTGATGTTGTTATGCCAGAAAGTACCCTTGATCTTCGGGAGGTCCCCTTCGTTCAGAAACGCGCCATCGCTCGGCGGTTTCAGGTTCACCCCGCCAATTTCCACATCCAGCGTGTCTTCTTCAGGAGTGACCACCAGGTTGGCGCCGATAGTGCGCAGCTCGCGATTAATTTTGTCACCGATGTCGGTCGCGACCGCGATCATCGCCGTCGCCACAGTCACACCCAGTGTGATGGCTGCGCCAGCCAGCAATTTACGCCGCTTTTGGCGACGGAAGGATTCGTAGACGAGCCGGGCGAACATCCTCTACTGCTTTTCGAACATGTGGCCACCGGCCGCAATGTCCGCCTCTTGAATAATCACGGAGTCAGCAGTCTCGGTAGCCTTAAGCGGCACCGGGTTGCATCCGCCCTTCCCGCCCAACGATTGCGGATTAATAGGCGCGGAACAGTTCTTGCAAATTATCAGGTTGCCCGACTTGTAGAAACCCACGGCCCCGCAGATTTCGCAAGCATCGAAAACCGCGGCTACTTTTCCGTCCGGCTTCTGATAGAGCCAGAACCGGATCTCCGTGCCATTCTCCTGCGCCTGGTAGCGGTGCAGGTCGCCATCCGAAACCTGCGTCAGCGGAATCTTCACCTGACCGTTCGTGAAACTAACTTCAGTCGCCGGTGACAGCGCGCTCACGCTCTTGGCATAAATAAATTCGGCCGTAACTAGCACGATGAAGACAAAGGAGAAGCCGTACACCGAAGCCATCCACAAGCGCTCTTTACGAGCGGTCCAGGCGGCCTTGCGCCGCTCCGCCGCCGAAGCGGGCTCGGGCAAGGGCTGTCGCCGCTTGGCATCGAACAAAACCATCAGCGCCGCCAGGGCGATAATCGTGACGAAGAAGAAAAAATCGTTGCGCACGATGGGCCCGATGATGGCCATCTCGCGCTTGGATGAGGCAATCACACCGCTCTCCGACAACTCATGCAGGCCCGCCACCACCAACTGCAGCGCAACCAGAAACAGGATCGCTGTCGTCACTCGGAAAAATTTCTGCAGGTTAATCCGCACGCTACCCTTCACAAACATCACACCGAAAGCAACCGCGGCCAGCACGCCCAGCAACGTGCCCAGAAAGCTCATCAACTCGGTTGAGTTCAGTGAGACGGCGGAAAGGATCAGCACGGTCTCCGCGCCTTCGCGCAGCACCATTAAAAACACAAAGAAGAACAGGCCGACCCAGGCATCGTTGCCGGCAAGCAGGCCAACCTTGCCCTCAATCTGTCCTTTGAGTTTGCGCCCGGTCTTCATCATGAAAATAATCATGGTGACGACGAAGAAGGCGGCGGCCAGCATGACCCAGCCTTCGAACACGTCTTCATTCCAGTTCAGCCTGGAAATGACGATCGCCACGCCGATGCTGCCGAGGAACGCGGCGCCCAGCGCGGCGTAAACCGTCTTGCGCAGATCATTCCGGCCAATCTTGGCCAGATAAGCCAGCGTGATGCCAACGATCAGGGCGGCCTCAACCCCTTCGCGCAGTGTGATGATGAAAGCCTGAAGCATTTATCAGTGACCTGGAGTTCTGAAAACGATCCTGCAAATGATCTTGAAAATGAATTTCAATTTCAACTTCAAGGATATGCCGTCAGCGGCAGACCCGTCAATCCGCGGTGTCACAAACGAGCGTGATCTGCATCACACGGCGATATCCGGGATTAAGCGGGTCTCGCAGCGCCCAACCCGGAGTGCACGCGATTGCACACTCGGATAAAATCACTCAGAATATCGGGAGCGGTCCTGGCTGTTCTGAGGTCGGAAAACCCCTATGCCGGCACGCAAGATTCTCAAGCCCGTAGCTGCCATAATCGGGGTTGTCCTTCTGGCTGGCTTGGGCGGGCTTCTCTGGGTTAATTTGGGCAGACCGGGTGCACGCTCAAAGGTCAACCCCAACGACATAATTCTCAGGCTCAGCGGATCGAACACGATCGGAGAAAGTTTAGCGCCTGCGCTGGTCCAGGAGTTCCTCAAACAGCAGGGTGCGACGGACGTTAAAACCATTCCCGGGGATCGCGATGACGAAGTTTTTGTCAGGGGAGTTCTACCCGGGGATCGCGCTCCCAAAGCAATTCAAATTCATGCCCACGGCTCGGCTACGGCCTTTGAAGACTTGGCCAGCGGCGAGGCTGATATCGGAATGGCTTCTCGAAAAATCAAATCTGAGGAAGCTGCGCAATTAGCCAGTCTCGGCGACATGGCCTCCGCGGAGTGCGAACACATCGTCGGCCTCGACGGGATCGCAGTTATCGTCAGCAGAGCGAATCCGGTGCGAATACTGTCGAAGGATCAGGTCGCGCAAATCTTCGAGGGCAAGATCGGGAATTGGCTGCAAGTAGGCGGAACTGACGGCGCCATCCACCTATATGCCCGCGACGACAAATCCGGAACCTACGACACATTCCGAAGCCTTGTGCTCGGCGACTCTCCGTTGACGCCCTCCGCCAAGCGCGTTGAAGACAGTCGCAGGCTTTCCGATTCCATCGCCCAGGATCCCAACGGGATCGGTTTCATCGGACTGGCATACGTTCAGGAGGCGCGAGCCCTCGCTGTTTACGAGAACGGGGCTGCGCCGCTTTTGCCGACTCCCTTTACCGTAGCCACCGAGGACTATCCTCTCTCGCGGCGCCTATTCCTTTACACAGCCGCGCAACCTCGCAAGGAACTAACTCGCAGATTTGTGGACTTCGCCCTTTCCAGCATAGGGCAAAACATCGTCGCGGAAGTCGGGTTCGTGGGCCAGAACGTCTCGGCCGCGGCGTCGGCGGGCTCGACAGCCGTGCCGGCAGACTATCGCCGTCTCACCAACGGCTTCGAGCGCTTGTCACTCGATTTCCGTTTTCGTGAGGGCAGTTCGCAGCTCGACAACAAAGCCGCGGCCGATCTGGCTCGTGTGGTTACATTTGTTACGGACCTGCATTATAGCGGCGACAACCTGGTACTCCTGGGTTTCGACGATAGCAAAGAAGCCACCACTAATCTGTCAAAAGCTCGGGCCGACGCCGTGGCGCAGCAATTCGAACAGCGCGGCGTGAAAGCCGCGACAGTGATGGGATTCGGCTCGCAAATTGCCGTAGCCTCGAACGACACTCCTGAGGGACGACAAAAAAATCGCAGGGTGGAGATCTGGTTGAAAAGGTAAGAACGGTTCGGCCTACCGCTGATCACTTTCGCGAACCGGTCATATCCTTCACAATCGCTTCAAAAACGCGTTCGCCTGATCCAGCTGCGGGAACAGCCTCTCTTCCGCTTGAAACTCCGCCGAATGCACGCACCGCCGGCTCCCGCGCAACCTGACGGGATGCTTCAGATGCAGCATCTCGTGGTAGACGATGTACTCCACGGCATACCGTGGCACCGCCGCCTGATCAAAGATGCGGCTGATGACAATCGCATTATGCGCCGGATCGTAATGTCCGAGGATCCGTCGGGTCTTGGTCGGGCTCCAACTCATACGTGGCCGTCCCAGCAGTCCATGAAAGAATCGCCGGTTCAGATCCTCGAACACAGCGTCGAGATCGTAGACGTGGCCTTGAGGAGAATGCAGCCGCTTGCGCCCGCGCATCTGCCGCACCAGATGGGTTTTACCCACAACCTCGTGGCTGGCCACATATTTCCGATAGCGAGCCGCGTGGCCTCGATCGATGGGCTTCCGGTACATCTTGGCCAGAAGAATGTGGGCGATGGCTCGCACCACGGCATCAGGCGCACCTTCCAGCAGATCGGAGAGCCTAACCAGAAGCCTGCCTTCGCGCAAGCGAATCGTATTGTTGACGTTCGCGAAAGCAAAAAACTCGATCTTCAGTTCAGGCGCCGAGGCGCCGGGCCGCAACTGCCGGTGTTCTTCATGAAAGATTTCGAGCAGTTCTTCACGCACAGTGAGCAGATTAGCACGACATGATTAGCGCGGACGATTGGCACAAGCACATTCACTCAGACTTGTCAGCTGCTGTCTTAGAGGCAAATTGTTTGTGCTTAGCTCTATCTTCCTGCTCGGCGAGCAGCTTGCGATGGTCTTCCGCCGAACCATCAAGCGTATCGAGGGCTTCTGTCAAAGCGAATTCGTACTGTTTGGCTTCCTCCGCGGAAACACCGGCCGCGTCTCTCAGCGCCAGCAGCTTGGCCTGGAACTCTGTGTCGGCGTCGATGATCACCTTCAACGGCTTGCGAATGTCATTCTTGCGATCGACATAAGTGTCGATGTTGTCGTTCAGTTCGTCATAGATCAGCAGGAAGTCATCCAGCTTGTCATGGGTTTGCTGCGGCCGATCCTTCGTCTTGGGATCGCTGCGCATCTGCTCCAGACCGACCAGGCGCGCCCGGGCAAACTTGACGTAAAGAGAAAGCCGTTGCTGCGGCTCCCAGCTGGCATCGCGGATCTGGTCAATCTCCGCCTGGGTAAAGGGATCCCGGTGACGCTGCGCCGAGGCCAGCGCCCCCATCATCAAGAGCACCGCCAAACCGGCGCAAATTCGAATTCCGCGGATCTTCATTTCTTCTTGTCGACTTTCGGAAACATGGCAACCAGCAGATCGTCCCGAATCTTCTGCAGGCGGTCAATCGTATTCTGTATCTGCGCCTGGTCCTCGTGGGAGACGGCGTGACTCATGTCGGTGAGCTTGCGCACCATCTTGCGAATCGCGATCTCGCTCTGCTTTTCACGCTTGCGCGACTGGATCGCATAGTCGCGAGCCAACTCGGAATACGCGACTACGTCGGCTAGTGCCGCCCGCGCCTTCTCGCTGTCACCGGCAATATACAACCTGTCGGCATCACCCAGTTGCCGATCAGATATGTGAATACACAGCGCGGGACGGTCGCCGACAGCCGCATTGGCCACGCGTTCCTTCAGTTCTTCGACTGAAGGCTGCTCGCGGCCGCGCAGCAGGGAAGGTGCGACCAACGCGGCTAACGTCATGCTTGCCGCTGCAGCCAGCCAGAATCGTGAATGTCCCGTCCCGAGCAACATTGGCTTCCCGCAGGCTATCTCTTCGGCTCGATGGCAATCAGTCGATGTTTCGCCTGCCACTCCTGATCAGGATACTTCCCACCGGCGTTGTTAAGGAAGAGGTGATAATTGGCGGCAGCTTTCTTGAAGTCCCGCAGGTGATCGTAGGCCGACGCTCGCATGAAATATGTCATGGGAGTCTCCGGCAGCAGTTTGGCTCGGGCGTCCAGCGCACGAATGATGACGGGGTAATCCTTGTTGTCGTTGGCCGCAAATGCAAGATCGTAATATGCGCCTCCGAAGTTGGGTTTCAGCGTCACTGTCGTGATGAACTCGCGCTGGGCTTCCGGCGACTTCTTCTGCCATAACAGAGCCTTGCCCAGCCCGTCATGCAACTCCGCTTCGTTAGGGTGCGCAACCAGCAGCGCGCGGAAGGCCGCTTCGGCCAGATTATTTTTTCCAGCGGCCACGTACACCTCCGCAAGGTCGCGCTGCGCCGCAGCGTCGCCCGGCACGAGCTTCAGCCCGGCCTGCAGTTCTGCGATGGCGGCGTCGCTCTTGCCATCGGCAGCGAGCACGCGCCCCAACTGAATGTGCACCGCAGCCGAATCTCCATTGGCCGCCAAAAGCTTTCGCAAATATTCTTCCGCTTCAGGAAACCGGCGCCCGCGCATGTAGATGTTGGCCAAACCCATGATCGCATCCCTCGATAGCGAGTCGAGTGCCAGCGCCTGTTTGTATTCCTGCTCAGCGGCACCATACTTATTTTCCTGTTCGAGAAGTTGTCCCGCGGAAAGATGCGGTTCAGCCTCCTTCGGTTGCAGCGCTGCCGCGTGCTGGTATGCCGCCAGCGCCTCCTCAGGTTTCGACTTTTCGATCGTCTCCGCGAGCGAAAGCCAGGCCCGGTATTGACCCTCAGCCACGTGCGCGGTGGGTTTCAACTGAGTAGCCGCCCGCAGAAATTGCTCCGCCTCGGGTTGCCCGCTCTTAGCCAGTTGCAGCCCGAGATTCAGGTTCGATTCAAAAACGTCCGGCTTAGCCGCTACTGATTTGCGGTAAGCCGCAATCGAGTCGTCCAACCTGCCCAACTCATTTTCCACAAACCCAAGATCGAACCATCCCACGTAGCTCGCAGGTTGGCGATCGAGCAATTTCCGCAGCAGGGGCTCCGCGGCAGCGTAATCCCGTTTTTCAATCGCATCTTCCGCCTGCGTAAGTTCGGCAGGCTGGGCCGGAGAATCTTCATCCTCCACCCGAATGTGATGCACCGACCGGTGACCCTGGGGTTTCGATGAAGATGAAGACTGCGACGAAGGCTGGGATGAAGACTGTCCCGAAGGCGCGCCGGCATCCTGTGCGACCGAGCACAAGGCCGCCGTCAACATCAACAGGCAGCCCGCGAAAACTCTACTTGCTCGCATTGGACCGCGCCGCTCCATGTCCCTGTCCGTGGCCATTGCCCGCGCCATTCCCGTTCAAGAGGCGAGCCAGATATTTGCCGGTATAAGAGCCGGGCACCTTCGCAATCGCCTCTGGCGGGCCCACGCCCACAATTTTCCCGCCGCGCGCTCCACCCTCCGGCCCCAGGTCGATCACCCAATCCGCAGTCTTGATCACTTCCAGATTATGCTCGATCACCAGGATCGATCCCCCAGCATCAATAAGACGGCGGAAGGCCGCCAATAGTTTGCTGACATCATCGAAATGCAGCCCCGTCGTGGGCTCATCAAAAATGTAAAGCACACGCCGGCGTTGCGCTCTTTCTTCGGGCCGCGCCGCTGCCGGCCGCCCAATCTCGCGGCCCGCGGGCTGCAGATGCGCTGCCAACTTCATGCGCTGCGCTTCTCCTCCGGACAAAGTCGTCGCCGATTGCCCCAGCCGCAAATATCCCAAACCAACTTCGTCCAGCACGCGCAGCTTGTCGGTCAGCTTGGGTACTTCTGCAAAAAACTTGAGCGCTTCTTTCACCGTGAGGTTCAACACCTCGTGAATATTCTTTCCGCGGTAGCGCACATCGAGCACCTGCGCCTTGTAGCGAGTCCCTTTGCACTCTTCGCAAATGAGTTCAACGTCGGCAAGAAACTGCATCTCCACCGTGACCGTGCCATCCCCCTGGCAAGTCTCGCAACGCCCGCCTGGAATGTTGAAAGAAAAGTGCCCCGAGGCGAAGCCGCGCTTCTTGGCCTCAGGCAGCGAAGCAAAAAGTTCGCGGATCGCGTCAAACGCCTTAATGTAAGTCACCGGGTTCGATCGCGGCGTCCGCCCGATGGGAGACTGATCCACCAGCACCACTTCGTCAATAAACTGATCGCCTTCCAGACTTTCCCATGTCGCCGCGCCCCGCGCCGCTCCCACGTTCTGCTGCTTCTTGGCTTCTCCCAGCGCCTGATAAAGAACCTGATGCAGCAACGTCGATTTCCCTGACCCCGAGACTCCCGTAATTGCCACCAGCATTCCCAACGGAATGCAAATGTCGACGCCCTTTAGATTGTTTGCCCGCACGCCTTTGATCCTGATCTGCTGCACGCCCGGTTGGCGTCGCACGGCCGGTATCTGAATGCGCAAATCTTCCGCCAGATAACGCCCCGTAAGCGATGCCGGATTCCGCACGATCTCTTCATAGGTTCCCGCAGCCACCAGCTTGCCCCCATTTTCCCCAGCCCCCGGACCGAGATCAAGAATCCGGTCGGCCGTCCGCATAATGTCAGGATCGTGCTCGACCACCAGAATCGTATTCCCCAAATCACGCAAGTCTTGCAGGATCTTGATCAGGCGGTGCGTGTCGCGGCTATGCAGCCCGATCGAAGGTTCATCCAGCACATAGAGCGTACCCACCAGCCGCGATCCCAGCGAGGTAGCCAGCTGAATGCGTTGCGCTTCGCCGCCAGAAAGCGTAGACGAGAGCCGGTCGAGCGTCAGATACTCCAGGCCCACGTCGTTCAGAAAGCGCAGACGCTCGCGAATCTCCTGCAGCAACCGTTCCGCAATATCGGCTTCTTCCGGGCTCAACTGAACCCCAGCAAAGAATTTCGCCGCGTCCTCGACCGTCATCGCGCAAACTTCACAAATGTTTTTCCCGTTGATCTTCACCTGGCGCGCTTCCAGCCGAAGCCGCGTTCCCCGACACTCGGGACAAGTTGAATACCCACGATAGCGGCTCAAAAACACCCGAATGTGCAGCTTGTACTTCTTCCGCTCCAGATACGCAAAGAATCCGCGCACACCCAGGAACTTTCCATCCCCTTCCAGAATGAGTTCCTGTTCCGCTTCGCCAAGCTCCGCCCAGGGTACATCCAGCGGAATGCCTTCCTGTTTGGCAAACCGCTTCATATCCGTAAACACCGGCCGGTACTTGGGCTTGTTCCAGGGATCGATAGCGCCTTCGCCCAGCGATTTCGTTTTGTCCGGAATGACCAGGTCAAGATCGAAGTCAATCGTGTTTCCAAACCCCTGGCACCGCGGGCAAGCGCCATAAGGATTGTTGAAAGAAAACAACCTCGGCTCCGGCTCTTCATAACGCAGATTGCAGGTTTTGCATTCGAAACGCTGCGCAAACCGCAAAGTTCGTGTGGAGCGGGCACCCTCGCCCGCGGAAGTCGGCTGCTCCATCTGCGTGGGCAAATCGAAAATCACTTCGCCCGCTTCCCGGTACGCAGTCTCAACCGCATCCACGATGCGCGATCGCGACTCCGGCGAGACCGTAAGCCGGTCGACCAAAACGAAAACCGGCTGGTCAAAGCGAATATCCAACAGCGATTCCGGCGTCGAAAACTCAAACACCTGCCCCGCCTGGTACAGCCGATTAAAGCCTGCCTTGCGCAACTCGAACAGCCGAGTCTTGAGCTGATCAGTAAGTTCCGAATCCGCCGCCGCAGCTTTCTTGCCAGACTTGCGTCCGCGCCCAGCCTTTTTTTGAGTTTCCTGCGCCGCAGCCACACCGGGCTGCAAAGGAAAAACCACCTGCACTCGCGTTCCCGGATCCAGGGCTAGCACAGCATCTGCGATTTCGTCGACCGTATCTTTTTTTACCTCGCGGCCGCAGTTCACACAGTAAGTGCGCCCTATGCGGGCAAACAACAACCGCAGGTAATCATAAATCTCAGTCGCTGTCGCCACGGTCGATCGCGGATTCCGCGTCGTGTTCTTCTGCCGGATCGCCACCGCCGGGGCGATGCCATCAATCGAATCCACGTCCGGCTTCTCAATGCGCTCCAAGAACTGCCGCGCATACGCCGAGAGCGACTCCACGTACCGGCGCTGGCCCTCAGCATAAATAGTGTCGAACGCAAGGGAAGATTTTCCCGAACCCGAGACTCCCGTGACCACGGTCAAGGTATTATGCGCAACCTCAAAATCGATGTTCTTGAGATTATGGACGCGTGCGCCGCGAACGATAATGCTTTCCGTGGGTAGCAAATCAGACATCGGGTAAAAGTTCCGGCAGCAGAGGCCATCCCTGCCGGGAGTGTTCCCAGCATCTTCAGAGAGCCCTGCCGAATCTTTAATTATAAATCAGGGATCTATTTAGAAAGGTAGCGATAGCTGCGGAGCGTCGGCAGAATGCAGCCTACGGAGTAAGCCGTGGATAATGCGAAGGAAAATACCAAGCCTGGAGGGGCAAAAGAGAAGTTCGCGGAAGCCTAATGCGGGATCCTAGTCCTGATCCTGATCGCGCCGCTTTCCATACCGCAAAGCCAACCCAAAACCAAACACCATAATTCCAACGGGAGGAACCAAGAGCACCAGAATCGCGCGATTCAGCGCCTGTTGGCCCTCCTTGGGCGTGCTCCGGGCAGTCGCATTGCACATCGCGCAGCCCTGGCCGAAGCCGGGTATGCTGCAAGCGCAGAGCACCACCAGCAGCGCAACAGCTCGAGCCTCGCCCCAAAGAAGCTTCATCGCGATTCCCAATTCTACTTCACGCCCAACCGCAGAATCCGGTCCGCGTCCGGAAAGAAAAAGAAGTACATGATCAC
>JBAWCJ010000284.1:0-9352 GCA_049590215.1 Candidatus Sulfotelmatobacter sp.
CGAGCTTTCCACCGCGAGCCATTCTCCTCTTGGCCTGAGCTTCTGTAACCGTCGCGAAGGCTAGTCCCCCTTTTGGAATGACAAGCGTACCGTTGACGGTAATATCATCCACCGTTGAAAAGTCAACAGTGTCGCCCAGGTGCGCGTCAGCAGAGGATATGGTTCGATTCAGTCGCAATCTTACGGGCGTTTGGTCCTCGAGCACGAAGCCTTTTTTTGACGTGAAGTCGGTCTGCGGCGCCTGCTCTTGCGCCGCCGGCTGCGTGGGTTGTTGTGCCGTCGAAGCACCGGCGGCTGGAGACGCTGCGGTCTGAGCGACCGAAGCTGAGGATAGAGACAGCAAGGCAAGCCATAGAGGAAGATACTTTTTCACAGGCAACCCTCCGGCCACATGAATCCTGGGAATGTCAGGGGGAAACTCAAGAGCGCGAACGAGGGTATTATGCGCCCCAGCGGACAAATGTCAACCGGGTCGTATCCGAGACGCTGGTTGAGCCCACGCGCAAGTCAAAGTTTTCGCGCGCGATTAGAGTCGTGCCCTTCCCGATCTCTGACAAGCGCTGGCCGCCCTTAGTACTTCGGCACTTTCGGATCTATGCGATCCGACCACGCTGTTATTCCGCCGGCCAGGTTGTGAACTTTCGCGAAACCCGACTGCTGCAGGAAGGCTACCGCTTTTGCGCTGCGTCCGCCCATTTTGCAGTGGACTACGATTTCGCGGCTGGAATCTAGTTCGTGCACGCGTTTGGGCAGGTCATTAAGCGGAATCAGATGTCCGCCGATATTGCAGATCTGATATTCGTGGGGCTCGCGCACGTCGAGGACGAAGAGATCCTCCTTCGCATCCAGACGGCGCTTCAACTCCTCTACTTGAATTTCCGGAACGCCTGATCCCACCGGTTTTTCCTCTCCGCGAATGCCGCAAAATTGGTTGTAGTCTATCAGCTTCGTGACCGTGGGATGGATGCCGCAGACCGGGCAATCGGGATTTTTGCGCAGCTTGAGTTCGCGGAACTTCATGCCCAACGCGTCGATCAGCAGCAAGCGGCCGACGAGCGGCTCGCCCACGCCGAGAATCAGCTTGATCACTTCGGTGGCCTGCATCACGCCCACCAGGCCGGGAAGAATGCCGAGCACTCCACCTTCGGCGCAGGATGGAACCAGCCCCGGCGGCGGCGGCTCGGGATATAGGCAGCGGTAGCAGGGGCCATCTTTGGTGGCGAACACACTCGCCTGGCCCTCAAAGCGAAAGATCGATCCGTAGACGTTCGGCTTGCCGGTGAGCACGCAGGCGTCATTCACCAGGTAGCGCGTCGGGAAATTGTCGGTGCCGTCGGCGATGATGTCGAAATCGCGGAAGAGTTCGAGCGCGTTCTCACTGCTCAGGCGCATGTCGTACTTCTGCAGATTCAGGAATGGATTGATCGCCGTGAGTTTGTCGGCCGCGGAATCCAGTTTCTTCCGTCCCACGTCGGCGGTTGAGTGAATGATCTGGCGCTGCAGGTTGGTGTAATCGACCACATCGAAATCGACCAGGCCCAGCATGCCCACGCCGGCGGCCGCAAGATATAACGCGAGCGGCGAGCCCAGGCCTCCGGTGCCGATGCAGAGCACGCGCGCCGCTTTCAGCTTCTGCTGACCTTCCATGCCGACCTCGGGCATGATCAGGTGGCGCGAGTAGCGCAGGATTTCATCCTTGCTCAGGGTTGCCGGAATTTCGATCGTTGTAGCCATAATAAAGTTTGTCGTCCCGAAGCGAAGCGAGGGATCTTGGTTCCTGCTTGTGCCAACACTTAGTCAGGGACTACAGGCAGAAACCAAGATCCCTCGCTACGCTCGGGATGACAAGAGAAACCACGTTGTCCGCGCCTCCAGCGATGGAGGGCACAATCGAAATGTTATCACCTTCCTTCAGCGCGGTCGCCTCTTTCTGCAGGTAGCGAATGTCTTCGTCGTTCACGTAGAGGTTGACGAAGGCGCGCAGTTTGCCCTCTTCGGTGTAAAGATGCCGACGCAGGTCGGGATGCTGTGCCACCAGCGCGTCCATGGCTTCGGCCACGGTAGCGGCTTTCACGTCGACGGTCGATTGCTTGCCCACGTACTGACGCAAAGGCGTAGGGATGTGAATCTTGCTCATAGGTCTAAGAATAAAAGATGCGGTGGGGAATGGGAAGATTCACGACTGAGTGGGTTTAGCCTGGCCAGGCCAAATACGCTCGCGCTCGGGCTGCCGTAAAATGAGACGGAAGAAACGAGAGAAAGACGAGGGAGAAAACTACCATGACGATTTTTGATCCAGTTCGGGGCAGAATTATTGATGGCGGCGGTGGGCACGGAGGCGGAATGTTGCGATTAATCGGACTCGGCATCGCTGCGTTTTTGCTGGTGATTTTATTATTCAGCGCCGTGACCAAGGTGGGTACGGGGCACGTGGGCGTGCTCACACTGTTCGGCAAAGTGCAGTCGGGTGAAACGCTCGGCGAAGGCATTCACCTCATCAATCCGCTGAAGACTAATAACGAGCTTTCCATCCAGACGCAGACGCTGAAGGAATCTGCCAGCGTACCTTCGAGCGAGGGCCTCATGATGAGTCTGGATACGTCGCTGATTTACCATCTCAATCCCGACCATGCCTCCGATGTTTTCCAGAAGATCGGCGCCGACTATGAAAATGTGGTGGTCGAGCCGACCCTCCGCTCCGCCATCCGCGAAGCGACGGCCTCGCATACCGCCAACGCACTTTATACCGGCGAACGCGAAGAGGTGGCCAAGCAGATTTTCGACCAGGTCAGCGCTCAGCTCACTCCTCGCGGCCTGATCGTCGAGAAAGTTCTCTTGCGCGACATCCAGCTCCCGGCCACGCTGAAGGCCGCCATCGAAGCCAAACAGCAGGCTGAGCAGGAATCGCTGGCAATGAGTTTCCGCCTGCAGAAGGAAACGCAGGAGGCGCAGCGCAAGCGCATCGAAGCCGCCGGTGTACGCGACTTCCAGCAGATTGTGGCGCAGGGCATCACGCCGTCGTTGCTGGAGTGGAAAGGCATTGAGGCTACTGAGAACCTGGCCAAGAGCGCGAACTCGAAAGTCGTGGTGATCGGCAACAGCAAGAACGGGCTGCCGCTGATTTTGGGGCAGTAGGTGCTGGGTCTTCGGCCTGGATTTCTGACATCAATAATCTTTGCGCCTAGCCCTGAGGGTAGTGGCTCTGGGACCCAGGACCTGAGACCCAGTCAAACGCTGCTAACATGACACCGTGCCATCCCTGCTCGAAGTTCGCAACCTGAACATTGAGTTCCCAACGGCCGCCCTGCGGGCGGCCGGACCGGCGGGAGCGCCCGTCCCCACACGAGCCCTGCCTGCCGTCCGCGATGTCAACTTTTCCATCGCTCTCGGCGAAGTTCTCGGGTTGGTCGGCGAATCGGGCTCCGGCAAATCGATCACCTCTCTGGCCGTGATGCGCCTGTTGCCGCCACAGACTCGGGTTTCGGGCGAGATTCTGTTTGCGGAGAACGGCGCGGCGCGGAATCTTCCTGCTTTACCCGACGACTCCATGCGCCAGCTGCGCGGATCGCGGATCGCGATGATTTTTCAGGAGCCGATGACCGCGCTCAATCCTGTGATGCGGGTTGGCGACCAGATCGCCGAAGCGGTGCGGGCTCACGGTACGCGCTCGAGGAACGAGGCCGAACAACTCGCGGTTGAGGCCATGGCTGATGTCGCCATCCCCGAGCCCGATCGGCGGGCGCGTGATTATCCGCATCAGCTTTCCGGCGGTATGCGGCAGCGGGTGATGATCGCCATGGCGATTGTGAACCGGCCGCAGTTGCTGATCGCCGATGAGCCCACGACCGCACTCGACGTGACCATCCAGGCGCAAATTCTCGAGCTGCTCGCTGACCTGCGCAGCAAGTTTGGCCTGGCCATGCTTTTCATCTCGCATGATCTTGCCGTGGTTTCGCAGGTGGCCGATCGTGTGGCGGTGATGTATGCCGGGAGCGTGGTCGAACTGGGAACGAAAGAGGAAATTTTTCGGGCTCCAGCGCATCCTTATACTCGCGGACTGCTCGAAGCTGTGCCCGACTTGAAGACGGATCGCGCGCATCCGCTTGGCACTATCGAAGGCACTGTGCCGCCGCTGCACAACATGCCGCCCGGCTGCGCCTTCGAGCCGCGCTGCGGCTTCCGCATTCCCGAGTGCGCCCGCGAACTGCCGCCGCTGGTCGAGGTTGCTCAGGGCCACTGGGCTCGCTGCCCCGTGCTCAATGCGAGATAAGCTGGCGTAATAACTCTGGCCGGTGTATCCCTTCCGTTCCCGCTCGTTCTATAATCGCAACTTTGTCTGGTGCTCATTGCGCATACTGCTGCTTAGCGATATTCACGCCAATCTGGAAGCGATGGAAGCCTGCATGGCAGCGGCTCCCCCATTCGATTTCGTGGCCAACCTCGGCGACATTGTGGGCTATGGAGGCTCTCCCAACGAAGTGATCGACCGCTCGCGCGCCTTGGGAAAGATTTTCGTGCGCGGGAACCATGACAAAGCTGCGACCGGCCTGCTCGATTTAGATGATTTCAACCCTCTCGCCGCCATCGCTGCGACCTGGACACGGGATACATTGACGCCCGAGCATCACGATTGGCTGCACGCGCTGCCGCAAGGCCCGGTTTCGCTCGAGGGATTTCCGCAAGTGCAACTGGTTCACGGTTCGCCGGGCGATGAAGATGCCTACATTGTTTCGATCGGCGATGCGCTGGTGCCGCTGCTCGCGCTCACTACGCCGCTGACCTTCTTCGGCCACACTCACCTGCAGGGGGGATTCTTCGCCAATGGTTCCAGTGCCGATGGCTTCCGTCCGGAATATCGCACGGTCGGGCAAGCTGAGACCGTCTCATTGCAACTGAAGCCGAACACGCGTTACATGATTAATCCGGGCTCGGTGGGGCAGCCACGCGACGGAGACTGGCGCGCCGCTTTCGCGCTGTTCGATACAGATGCCCAGGTCGTTCACTTCCATCGCACGCCCTACAATCTGAAAGCTGCGCAGGAACGAATCCTCTCCGCGAACCTGCCCGCCCGCCTGGCCACGCGCCTCGCCGCTGGCCGCTAAGCTCGCGTACAGTCTCCCGTTGTAAACTCGGAGGCATGCCTTCTTCCCGCAGCGCCGGAACTAAATCGCTCTTTCCCGATCGCGAAGAGTCGCGCCGCGAAAATCCTCCCGAGCACTACCTCATCGCTCACAGCGACGGCGGCGCGCGCGGCAATCCCGGACCCGCTGGCTATGGCGTAGTAATCCAGGATGAGTCGGGACGCAAAGTCGCCCATCTCAGCGAATATCTCGGCCACCAGACCAACAATTTCGCCGAGTATCAAGGCCTGATTGCAGCCCTTGAATACGCCTTGCAGCATGGTCCAAGGGCGTTGAAGCTCATCAGCGACTCCGAATTGCTGGTACGCCAGATCAAAGGAATTTACAAAGTGAAGAACGCGACGCTGAAGGATCTTCACGCCCGCGCCAAAGAATTGATCGCACAGCTGGAATGGTTTTCGATCGGGCACGCTCTCCGCGAACATAATCGCGACGCCGACCGACTGGCCAACGAAGCCATGGACAAAGGCATGGGGCGAGCGGCTAGAAGCTAGGAAGTCGTTCACTCCGCAGCCGACGTGTGGTCGTGCACGATCTTCCATCCCACATCAGGGAATTTGCGCAGTACCAGCGTGAACAATCCGTTCGGCGTCTTGGCGTCGGACATCGTCAACTTCCATGCACCGCGCACAAACGCGGAGTCCTGGCTCAACACGTCGACGCGCAGGGCGGAGAATTCCAGCTTCCCCATTTCGTGGCCGGGACTCGCATACCTCGCGAGATAACGCTGCATCGTTGCATCCCACCCGTCCTGTTCTTTTCCTTGGGAGAAGAACGTCAGCTGCGGAGAACGCCAATAGCCCGCCATAAAGCCTTCAAGATCGTGCCGGTTCCAGGCTTCCTGCTGCTTGCGTAACAGGCGCTCGATGGCTTTCGCGTCGTTGCCGTAGAAGCCGCCTTCGTCCTGGACACGGGCCTGACCGCTCGCTGCAACGAACAGGATCGGCAAAAGGCAGGAGAAGAAAAAGACATCGAGGAAGATGCGGCGCATATGAACCTCCGAAACCGGCTAGACACGGCGCACCAGTTTCGCATAACTACCTGAGGGAAGCACAGGGGTCGGGAAAGGGAGCTGGGTTCCTGCTGAACGCGAGAGAAAGCGGATTCCTCGTCGCTTGCGCTTCTCGGAATGACAAGCTACAGGTTGATTTCGGATGGACTTGTTTCCGGAGTGCGGTTCTTAGGAGTTACGCCCGTCCCTTTTTAACCGCGACCGCTTTGCCGGCAACTTCCCAGGGACGCTTCGGCCGATCGACTGGCGGCTTATCGTCGTCCTTGAGGCGATCGTAATGGTAGGAGTCGCTCACCGTTCCCAGTGACTCGTTGTAAAGGCTGGGCAGCCCGAGCGCTTCTTTCAGTTCCTCGGAAAACGACTGCAAGGCTTTGAGGTGGTCGGCAGTAGCAGGGATTTCTGTCTTCGAGTTTTTCAGGAACTGCTGGTAGCCGCGGTTGACCAGCTTTGAGATTTCGCTTCCGATCAGGTATCCGGGGTAGGCAAAAATCTTTACGCCGTCTTCGCCGGTCTTTTGAATTGCGGCCGAAACGTTGTATTTTCTGAGGAACACGCGCCCGTTGGTGCCGGGCGCCTCGAGCACATCAAAACCGTGCTCGCGCAGCCAGGCCAGCGCTTCCTCGTAAGTTCGTTCTTCTAATGCTTTCGACATTTTCTACGTTTCCAATCTCTCTCTTAGATGCAAGCCACACGCAAACCGCGCACAGCTTTATTCAGGTGTGCATCGACTTGCCAACTTTGTCATCTAAAGACACCATACTACATAGCGCGTTTCGCTCTTTCCTGCATATTACGATAGTCACGAGAGAATAGCTCGATATGGTGCAGACTCCCATCAAGACGGCGGCGACATTCCCGGCGGAACATGCGCCCGAACCCGGCGACCCGCGCCTGGGGCAGAGTCTGCTCGAACGCATCGGCAATACCCCGTTGCTGCGCTTTGGTTCGTTTACCGCCCATCTGCCTGGGGTAACACTTTTGGGCAAGGCCGAATGGCACAACCCCGGCGGCTCGGTAAAGGACCGCGCTGCTGCCAGCATCGTCGCCGAAGGACGCCGGAGCGGGAAGTTTATTGCCGGCAAAACCCTGCTCGACGCCACCAGCGGCAACACCGGCATTGCTTATGCCATGCTGGGAGCGGCCGAAGGGTTCCCCGTGACTTTGTGCATGCCGCAGAATGTTTCCGCCGAGCGCAAAAGAATTCTGGGCGCGTACGGTGCGAACATTATTTATACCGATCCTGGCGAAGGTTCCGACGGCGCCATCCGCCTGGCCCGCGAACTTGCCGTCAAGCATCCGGATTTATATTTCTACGCTGATCAATACTCGAACGACGCGAACTGGCTGGCTCACTATCGCGGCACAGGAAACGAGATTTGGCAGCAGACCGAAGGGCGCATCACTCACTTCGTGGCTATGCTGGGCACCAGCGGCACATTCATGGGCACGGCACAGCGTCTGAAGGAACTCAATCCCTCGATTCGCTGCATTTCGCTGCAGCCCGACTCTGCTTTCCATGGCATCGAAGGCGCCAAGCACATGGCCAGCGCCATCGTACCGAAAATCTACGATCCGCTGCTGGCGGACGAAAATCTTGAGATCGCGACCGAAGATGCCTACGCCATGTGCCGCCGCATCGGGCGGGAATGCGGACTGCTGCTGGGGATTTCTGCTGCGGCCGGCATATTCGCCAGCCTAAAAATTTCCGAGCAGCTTGAACTGGGAAAAAGACAGGAGGCCGTGGTCGTTACCATCCTGTGCGATTCGGGTGAGAAGTATCTGAGCGAGAGATTCTGGACGGAAGCGTAATTCCAGGGAGAGATCATGAAGCAGCACCACTATGAGATTCAACTCGCGTGGACGGGAAATCAAGGTCAAGGCACAAAGACCTACGCGACCTACAAGCGCGACTATACGATCACAGCTCCGGGAAAGCCCCCTGTATTGGCGTCCGCTGATCCCGCGTTTCGCGGCGACCCGTCACGCTACAATCCTGAGGATCTTCTGGTGGCGAGTCTTTCGGCATGTCACATGCTCTCCTACCTTCACCTGTGTGCAGTCAACAAAATAGTTGTCACCGAATACCAGGACGACGCCCGCGGCGTGATGAACGAGCGCCCGGATGGTTCAGCCGCGTTTGCCGAAGTGACGCTGCATCCTCATGTAACGATTTCAGAAGACTCTGACGAGGCCAAGGCTCTATCGCTTCACGAACAGGCCCACCATCTTTGTTTCATCGCAAACTCGGTAAATTTTCCGGTGAAGAATGTCGCTCAAAGCGTTGCAGCTGCTCGTTGAGAGGCAAAATCCGACCTCGGCTTGAACTACATCCATCGATGCTCAAGATCACACGCAGAGAACGGGAAGCTTTGCGCCGCCACGGAGAAGAAACTTATCCGCATGAGTGCTGCGGTGTGCTGCTCGGCCGCATGGACGATGACGGCGCTCGAATCGTGACCTCGACCGCGCGCTGCGGCAATACGCGCACCGATTCGCCGCAGAACCGTTACAACATCGATCCGCGCGAACTGGTGCGCATTCAGCGCGAAGGGCGCGAGCGCGGTGAGGATATTGTTGGTTTCTATCATTCCCACCCGGACCATCCGGCCCGGTGGTCGTCGACCGATTTCGCCGAAGCGCACTGGTTCGGCTGCTCCTACGTCATCACCAGCGTGGACAAGGGGAAGGCCGCGATTACCAACTCGTTCGAGCTTGCCGGCTCCGACGAAACGGACAAGCAACTGTTGGATGAGAAAATCGAGATCGATTGACGTCCGAGCGGAATCGACCTTACTCAAGATCCATTGTCCAGCAAGCGTTCTGCGTGATTTTCACACGCCGCAAAGCACTTCGATAATCCGCTGAAGCCCATTCGCCCACATCCATCAACCGCGAAAAGCCGCGTCTGATGCGCCTTCTGCGCGAACCTACCGAGACGCTTGCACCAATTCCGGTCACCCGCCTGTGGACGCGCTGCACTCGGCTGAAAATACGCAACTTACAAATGCAAAGTTTTCGTTGACTCTGAAAATGGAAAGAGTAGAACCATAATCGTTCTTTGACAGCTTCTAGAGTTTTTCCGGTTGGTGCGGCGTCCGGGACTCAAGTGTAGTCACCCTGCACATGAAAATGAGCAGGGAGGGCAAACGAGGGTCTATAGCAAAGCGCTGGTCGAGAAGAACAAGAAGAAACGTCGAAG
>JBAWCJ010000285.1:0-4428 GCA_049590215.1 Candidatus Sulfotelmatobacter sp.
GCGTCGACATGATCGACAAAACGATACGCCGCCGACTTGGTGCTGCGAATCTTGCCTTGCAGAAGCGAATCGAAGGTCCATTTCACGTCGCGCGAGGTAAGCGGACGCCCGTCGTGAAATTTCACGCCGTGATGCAGATGAAAGACGTAAGTCAGCGGATCAGGAATCTCCCAGCGCTCGGCTAGGCCCGGCGCTACATCCAGGTTATCGCCGCGCGAGAGCAGGTCGTCGAAAATCAAGTTGTCGATGCGCTCCGAATACGCGTCGATTCCCACGCGCGGGTCCAGGTTCGTGGGGCTCGATTCGATCACCATGACCAGCGTGTTGGGATCGGCCCTGCTCGAGCAAGAAAGCAGGGAAGCCGTCAAGGCCAGGGCTCCGATAGCCGAGAGAACTGACGGAGTCCGGGCCATCAGCGGCAGTCCCGGCACATCTGGTGGAGGGCGTTCACGGTTTTCCAATTGCGAGTCGTCGCGACTACAGATAACACGCCATCGAGTGGATGCTTCCACAAACTGCTGCCGGATACTCCATTCGGAAAATAGAGATAAACTTCGCGGCCGAGACAGCGAGATTGGTCCGGCTTCAAGGTGAGCTGCGCCAACTTGTTCAGAGCCGATGGTGCAGGAGGCTCCGACAGAAAAGCGACGTGAAGTTTCTCGGGATCGATTCCCGGCTGGTTCAGGAAGGGATTGTTCTGGATTATGTTTGCTATTTCGTCCGCGGTCCTTGAAATGATGGAGACTGAAAAGCCGAAGTCGCCGAGAATACGATCTTCAATTCGCTTAGACAATGCGGCGGAGGAGGTTTTTCCGGCCTTGAAAACCACGTTTCCACTCTGAATATAGGTCTTCACCTGCTCGAAACCCAGCGACTCGAACGACTCACGAAGCCGGTCCATCTTGATTCGTTTGTTCCCGCCAACATTAATTCCGCGAAGCATCGAAATGTAAATCGGCATAGCTTACCAGTCCGCGTGTATAAGATTACTGCGCTAAGATTCGAAAGAGCTAAGGGTAGGAAATCTTACCCAGCACTGCGGCGCGTCTCGCCCCTGTCGCTGAAGGAACATTCGACGCTCGGCGGTGCCAGGTTTCGTAGGCCAGAACGGCAAAAGCCACCGCCTCTTTTGCCGTCGAAGGCAGGCCAAATTCGTCGGAGAATCGCAGCTGCAATCCAAGTGGTGTAAGTTCGCTCCTCAACATAGCCACAAGCGTGGAGTTTTTTGCTCCGCCTCCGGAAAGAATCATCTCGCGAAAACCCGCTGTCCGCGCGGAGGTTGAGTTCAAAGCAAACCGTCGCACCGCATCTGCGATCGACTTTGCAGTTAACGCCGTAGCGGTCGCTACCACATCCTGCTTGCGGCTGCGTCCGCAACTCCGCAGAAACTCGCGCACAAACTCCCGGCCGAATTCCTCACGCCCTGCGGTTTTGGGCGGCTTTCTCCGGAAGAAGTCGCGCCGCAATATTCCGCGGGTAACCTGATCCAAAACTTTTCCTGAAGCCGCGATCTTCCCGCCTCGATCGAACGGCTTCCCGAACAGTTTCTCGGTGACCGCGTCGATCACCATGTTACCCGGCCCGGTATCGAACGCGGCCACATCGCTTGCCGCTGCCCCCGCCGGAATCACTGTCACATTCGCAATGCCGCCGACGTTTTGCACGAGCCTTCCCGCGCGCGCGTCGCGAAACAACAAGTAGTCGAGAAACGGAACCAGCGGCGCGCCCTTGCCGCCGGCCGCCATATCCGCCGGACGAAAATCTGAAACCACTGGCACGCCAACTCGGCCCGCAATGATGGCCGCCTCGCCGGTTTGCCAAGTCGCGGCCACTTCGCGCCCAAGAAAGAGCTGAGGTTCGCCCTGATGATAGAGCGTTTGTCCGTGGCAGCCGATCAACTCTACCTTCGTCCGAAACTGCCGCGCCGTAGCCAGTACGGCATCGGCATAGAGTTCCCCCAGCAGGAAATTGAGTCGGGCCAGGTCGGCCACACTGGCTCGCGGAGCATTCATTGCGGCCAGCACCTGTGTCCGAACCTTTTTCGGGTAAGCGTACTCAGCGTGCCCCAGCAACTCAAAGTGGCGCGGACGCCCCTTCGGCAGGCTCAGGGCAAGCTCTCGTCCGCGGCTGCCGGGAGCCGTGTTGGGTGCTTCGCGCAAGTTAGCTCGAACTAAAGCGACGTTAATGCCGTCAGCGGACGTCCCGCTCATCACTCCGGCTACAATCATATCTTTCTTCATCATTTTTGCAGGCGCAGGTTCTCTGCGCGATTCAGAGCTTCCAGCCGCACCTGCTCGCTGAATTCCCACAGCTTTCGGGAGAGCTTTTCAGCAGTCGTGGCAGATGGTTCTTTCCCCATCCGCAGTATTTTGGTCGACTTCTTCTTGAACTCCAGCACTCGTCGTACCGATTCTTCGACGCGCCAGGCAAACTTGGGGTCGCGTTCGACCGTCTTTGATATCTCTTCGAAAGCCTGGGCGATGTAGTCCTCGCGATGGCAGACTAGACACAGGTCTCCACCGGCACGAATGAATTCAACGGCGGCCGGTCCTACGGGCGCTGCCGACAAAACTCCTCCCATTTCCATATCGTCCGACACGATCAGCTTGCGATATCCAATGCGCTTGCGCAGCATGTCGCTAATCCAAACCTTCGAGAGCGACGACGGAGTCCGATCCTTGGTGACCAGCGGATACGCCGCGTGCGAAATCATCACCAGAGGCAGCTGCGCGCGGAGCGTGCGGTAAGGCAGCAAATCCTCGGTCCAAAGTTTTCTCAAAGGCTTTTTGATCACCGGCAACTCGTCATGGCTATCGAGCGTGCCTTCGCCGAGCCCGGGAAAGTGCTTGCCACATCCCAGCACTCCGGCGGCCCGCAAACCGGCAAGGAACTCGCGTGCATAGGCAATCGTCTGGCGCGGATCTGCCGAAACTGAGCGCGTACTCATCACATTGCGCGAAGCTTCAAACGCCAGATCGAGAACCGGAGCGAAGTCGACGTTGAATCCAAGAGCACGGCAGTTCTCTCCGATCACCTGCCCATGTTTGCGGAAAAGTTTGCGATCGCCGGTCGCGAACACCTCCGCTGCCGCCGGCGTGGGACCTAGAACATCGCGGAAGCGGTCAACGTGCCCGCCTTCGAGATCGACGCAGGTAAACAATGGCGTCGGAATGCATTTCTGACAATCGCGCAACAGCCGCCAGGTCTGCCCTGCATTCTTTATATTGCGAGCGAACAGAATCACCCCCGCCGGCTGCAGACCCGCGAGCAGGGAACCGAGCCGCGGCGTCATTTCCACGCCATCGAAGCCGACGATCAAAAGCTGACCGACATTGCGATGAAGATCAGGGTGGTGTGGTCTTCGCATTGAGATCTAAGCCGAATCACTGATCATAAGGTTTCTTCCCAACGATTAGTTTGACCGATGAACCGTTCGGCAATCCTCTCGTTTGCAAAGCAAGGTCGGCCTTGAATCGCATTCCTTCGATTGGATCACCCGCCCAAAGATTCTCGATCGCGTATTCGCCGCCGAGGAAGAACGGTATCTTTGGCATGAGCCTTTTCCCGGCTTCCAGCGATCCGTTCTCGGCCTGCCATCTGCTGGCCAGCAGCCAAGCGGTTTCACTCATATAGTTGCTCAATATTCTCCCGGCCCAGCTATCGATCGAATTCGCCATGAGCGTAGTTGCACCAGTTTCTGCCTCAAAGCGCAGCACCCCGTTCGCAGAGATGCAAAACTGGTTCTGTAAGACATCCTCCGCAAAAAAGAGAAAACCCTCAGCGAGATCCTGGTAGCTGTTTCGCCAAAGAGTGTCGGCGTTCCACTCCTCTAGGCTCATCCCAGCCGCAGATGTCAGCGGGAAGACGTGTAATGCCGATTCAAAAGCATAGAAGCCATTCTTGCGTTCCAGCATGTGAAAAAGTTCGGGGCCGATCGCGTAGGGCTCAAGGATTTTCGCCGGAGCTTTAGGCCTGGGCGCCAACGCCTCCGAGCCGATCGAAAGGAGTTTTTCTACAGAAGTCATGGCCAGCGCTCAATCGATTTCCTTCTTCAACTCCGCCAGCAAATTCAGGGCGTCCAGCGGCGTGAGCCGGTTCAAATCCACTTCGCGCAGCTTCTCCAGCACCGGCTGCGACAGCGGGGTGAAGATGGTCAACTGCGTTGCCGGAGGCGCGGCCCCGGGCGAGAGATGCTCGGTCAACGCGCGTTCGGCCGACTCGTGCTCGGCTAACACCTCGCGCGCCCGCGCAATCACTTCATTCGGCAGTCCCGCCAGCTTGGCCACCTCGATGCCGTAACTGCGGTCGGCCGCTCCTGGCTCAACCTTACGCAAGAATACAATGCCGCCTCCGGTCTCTTTCACCGAAACGTGATAGTTCTTCACTCCCGCAAGCTGCTCGGCCAATTCCGTGAGCTCGAAATAGTGC
>JBAWCJ010000286.1:0-3475 GCA_049590215.1 Candidatus Sulfotelmatobacter sp.
TCTCCGCCATAGCGCGCCACGACGTTCGATTGCCGCGATTTCTGCTCAAGCAGGCGTCCCACGCGAGCCAGCACCAGGTCGCCTTCAAAATGGCCCATGGTGTCGTTCACTTCCTTGAACTTGTCCAGGTCAATCAGCACCACCGAGAACGGACGCCCCGAGCGTGAAGCCCGCTTCCACTCCGCCGACAGCGCCTCCCAGAAAAAGCGGCGGGTCTTGATTCCCGTCAGCCCGTCGGTGATCGACTGCTGTTGCAGCTTCTGGAAGACGAAAGCATTGTGCAGCGCCGTAGCCAGCAGATCGGCTAAAGTGTTAAGAATGAGAACATCCTGCGGCGAAAACGCTCTCTCGTTGCGGCTTTCGATGTTCAGCGCGCCCAGTAGCGTCTCGCCGTAAGTGATGGGAATGCACAGCACCGACCGCGACTCCGGCAGAATCGCGCCAATCTGGCCCTCCAGGCCGTTTTGCACCAGAGCCCGCTCGCCGGTCCGCGCCACCCTCCCCAGAATCCCGATCCCTATCGGGATGCGCTTGCCCATGGCATGCGCCGTGGCCCCGGCTTCGGCTTTGATTTCGATCTCTTTAGTCCCGTAATCGAGCAGGCCAATGCCGATGTGATCAAAGCTGAAGTTCTTCTGGATTTCCCCGACGATCTGCCCCAGCATGTGCACTGGATCGTCGCTCGAAATGGCGGTCCGCGAAATGTTGTTGAGAAATGCCAGCTGCCGCGAGCGCCGTTGTTCCTCAGCGAACAGGCGCGCATTCTCCACTGCAACCGACACCTGCCCGGCGGCGGTCATCAACACATCCAGATCGCGCTGTTCGAACACAAATTCCCGTTCCTTGCTCATGGCAACCATCACGCCGGCCGGCTTATTCCCCAGCAGAATCGGAGCCGCGCACAAGCACTTGGCGGGATGCTCCGGCCGGTAGCTGACGCCCAACCGCGCCCGCATTCTCTCCAGATCGGAGCGTATCAGCAGCGGCTGCCCCGTCCGGATCACATACTCGGTGAACGCGTTCTCCAGCTTTCGCGAGCGCTTGGGGCGAGTTTGCCCGTCCTCCACTTCCAGTTCGAAGCGGATTACATCTCCTTCCTGAAACGCGATGTAGAAGTTGTCGGTATGGAAAATCTGTCCCAGCTCGGTGTGGATGGTGCGCAACACTTCATCCTGATCAAGCCGCGAACTGATGGCCTGCCCAATCTGCGTCAGCAACTCGTACTCCTGCGTGCGCCGGTGGGCGTCGTGCGCGATCAGGTAGTTCTCAAGTGTGAGCCCGAGCTGCAAAGCCAGTCCCACCATCAGACGCGGACCCGACGCGCCGAACGCCTTGCGTTCCGCATGAGGAAATAAAATCACCCCGAACGCGTGTTCCCGAGTCTGCAGACTCACGGCGGTCAGGTTCCGAATGTCGGCTTCCGTGAACACCTTCTTGAAATCGGCATAGGTCCCGCTCGGGCCTATGGGCAGCGGCTCGGTCATATGGGCCAGGTCATGCACCGTAAACAACCCACCTTGACGGTAAGCCAGTTCACAGATGTATTCTCCCGCCCCAGTCGTGGTCAAAACCTCCAGGAAATGAGGAGAGAAACCGCGCTCCACCGAGGGCAGCAGACCACGCCAGCGCTCCGAGATGTAGATAATCGCCCGCCGCGCCGACAAAGCTCCGGCCAGACGGTCCAGCGCCGACTGCATGCTCGGCAACAAATCGTCCGCCGAGAGCAAGCGCCGCGGATCCACTCCCAAAGTCGAAAGCGCCAGCGTGTTCTCTTGCACCGCATTGCGCTCATTCTCAAAGAGCACCATGACCATCGCAATGCCCAGCAGCATCTGCGGCACCGGCCCCAAATAGTTAGCGGCGCTGTCAAAACGCGCTCCCCACAGACTGCGGAATTGCCCCGCCCCCATCAACACCGCCCACAGCGCCAGCGCGAACCCCAGCACCTTGAACGCCAACGATCCCCGGCGGTGGCCGTTAACGTAGAACACCGCCGAGCAGTACAAGAGCACGGCTGCAATTCCCAGGTCGAGGGCGATCGGCGGCTGCGCGGATTCCTGAAACGCGCCGGCCACCATGTGCCCCTGAAAGTTGAACCACGCTAGCGCAATTCCGCCCACCCCGAGCGCAGCGTCATACCAGCGAAAATCCGACGGCCCGCGCATCAGCCGGGTCGACACAAAGATGCACAGAGCCATCGCCACCAGGAACAATGAACTAGCGAAGAATGCCAGCGGCGCAGGTGCGCGGTAAAACGACACCGCGTGAAGAACGTAATGCGAAGAATAGGCCGCCCACGCCAGCTGCCAGGCGCGGAAGTACGCCTGCCGGCTTTGCTCGTAGAGGTAGGTGAAGATCAGGAACAGCAGCACCGAGACTAGTCCCGGTATCACCACCATGCTGATGACGACGCTGTTCATGAGGCTTGGAGAACCCTTCCCGCGGAGATCGATCAGCGGCTTAGGAGAAGATTGATACCTAATGCTTTCACAGCCCGGGTGCGAATTCAACAGGATTTAAGGACATGCCCAGACACGAGGATGCCCGTGAGCGGTCACTAAAATCGGGGGCTTATCAGCCCGGCTGGCTTGACGATACTTTTCTTCGCCCCATACCATCAAACTTTCGCCATCTATGCCCGAATCCACGCCAATCTCGAAGCCCCGGGTGCGCTTCGCGCCCTCGCCCACCGGCTTTCTCCACGTAGGCAGCGCGCGCACTTTCATCTTCAACTGGTTGTATGCCCGCCACAACGGCGGAACGATGATCCTCCGCCTCGACGATACTGACGTAGAACGCAACACCCAAGCCTCGGTGGATTCTATTTTCGACGGATTTAAGTGGCTGAACCTAAGCTGGGACGAAGAATACAAACAATCCGAGCGCATCGATTTGCACCGCAAGACCGCGTGGGCGATTTTCGAGAAAGGCCTTGCCTACCGCGACTTCACACCGGCTCACGCCGGGGACGCCGAAAAATCGGGCGCGCAAGGGACCTGGCTGTTCAATTCCGGCGCACGCGAACTCTCCAAAGCGGAAAGTGACCGCCGCGCCGTAGCCGGCGAGCCCTTTGCCTTGCGCTTTCGCGTACCGCGCGAGGGTAGGCAAGTCGTGCGATTTAATGATGCGGTTTATGGCGAGCAGGTAAAGTCCGCCGTCGACATCGAAGACTTCGCCCTGCTGCGCTCCGACGGCATGCCGACTTACCACCTCGCCTCCTGCGCCGACGACGCCGACCTGCGCATCTCCCACATCATCCGCGGCCAGGACCATCTCACCAATACTTTCAAACACGTGCTGATTTTCGAAGCCGCCGGCTGTACGCCGCCGCAGTTCGCGCATCTGCCTCTGCTGGTCGCACCCGACGGCACCAAGCTTTCGAAGCGCCGCCATGGCCCAGTCGTCAGCGTCACCACCTACCGCGACGCCGGATTCCTCCCCGAAGCCTTTATCAATTTTCTCTGCCTGCTCGGCT
>JBAWCJ010000287.1:0-17021 GCA_049590215.1 Candidatus Sulfotelmatobacter sp.
GTTTCCGAGCGCTGCGTTTCGGTGAGCCAGTCCAGCGCTTCGAGCCCGGCCGAGACCATGCGATCATCAGAGCAAGCGGAACCGATCAGCAGCATGGCTTGAGGTAGTCTCGCGTTCCCGTAAGCCAGGACGTTCTCAAACCACTTCCAATCTGGGCGGCGGATCGACTCATACATGGCAAGCAGCCGCCCAGCCAGCACGGCTCTGATCTTCTGCGCGTCGCGATCGCCAGAATAGGAATCGAGATATTCCTGAATTCCAAGCAGCGTGTAGGCGCAGGCGCGAGGACTGTAAAACTCTACAACTGCCGGCAGCGACAACTCGAACAGACGACCGGCAGCACAGCGCAATCCCTGGTCACTGGACCGCCCCAGAACCGTGCCCAGAGCCCAGACTGCGCGTCCGTGACAATCTTCAGAACCCGCAGCTTCGTTCCATCGGCGATCGTAACCGAGAAAGTTCCTGAACCTGCCTGTCGCCGGATTGAAGGCATGCTCCAGAAACGACAAATAACGAGCGGAGAAATTCGCAAGCCGCAAACCGGCGTTTTCCCGCTTATCTTTTTCCGACCCCGGTCGACCCTTCTCCGGCTGACCCTTCTCCGGTCGATCCTTGCCCACACGCTCCAGCATCACCGTGAAAATGAGTGCGCGGGCATTGTCATCGGTCGTGTAGCCCTCGCCTCGATTGGGGACGGTGTAGATTGCATGCTGTAGCACTCCGGTGTCATCGGTCAGCGCGTTGATATGATCCAGCTTCAATCCTGGCGCCCGATTGAGATCTTTGGTTGCGGCGCGCGCCGAGAACTGAACTCGGGGATTCTCCATACGGTCGTTTCGTACCCGCGAGAAACTTTCCATATAGCCTTGCGCGACTCTTTTCCAGATCATCTCCCGTGCGAACAGATAGGCGCGTTTCCGCATGGCGTGACGGATCGCGGGAGTGTCCAGCAGTTCGATTGTCTTTTGCGCAATCGCGTCGGGATTCTGGAAAGGGACCAGCGTACCCCGGCGATCGTCCAATAACTCGATCGCGTGCCAATAGGGAGTTGAGATGATCGCTTTGCCCGCCCCGAGTGCATAGGCCAGCGTGCCGGAAACTACCTGCGCCTCGTGCCGGTAAGGTGTAATGTAAATGTCCGCGGCGCCAATGAACTCGGCCATCTCCTCGGGAGTTGCGAAGCGATTGTGAAACATCACCTGCGATTCCACTCCCACTTCCTTCGCCAAGGCTTGCAAACTGGCTCGATATTTTTCACCCTCGCGGCGCAGAACATGCGGATGGGTCGCCCCCGCGACGAGGTAAACGACATTCTTGTGCCTGGACAAAATCTGCGGCAGCGCCTGAATCACATTTTCGATTCCCTTGTTCGGCGACAGCAGACCGAATGTAAGCAAAACCGCCTTCCCTTCCACCCCGAATCTGTCTTTGTAGAAATTCGGGTCGAGAAAAGGCAGATCCGGAACGCCGTGAGGAACCATGTCGATCTTGCTGCCGGGAACCTTGAAAATCTCCTGCAGGAACTGGGACGACAGGCGGCTCATCACGATTAGGCGATCCGAGAGTTCGGCGATCTCTTCCATCACTTTCAGCTGACTAGGGTCAGGCTCGCGCAGAACAGTGTGCAGCGTGGTCACTAAAGGCATTTTCAGGCGGCGCAGCAGATGCAGAATATGACTTCCGGCGGGACCGCCGAAGATTCCATACTCGTGCTGCAGGCAAACCATGTCGATGTTGTTGAGGTTCAGGAATTCAGCCGCTTCCTGATACGAGGACAGGTCGTCCTGAGCCAGCGACCATCGCACCCGCCCGGGATAGCCATAACCTTCTTCGGTATCGTTGACCGGGAGCGCCAACAGTCGAGCATTGCCGTACTCTGCGGAGATTGCGCTGCAGAGGTCGGTGGTAAACGTAGCGATTCCACATTGCCGCGGAAGATAATTCCCAATCACCGCGATTCGACTGGGCAGCGACGGCTTCGAATGCGATCGCGCACGAGTGGCCGAGGCTTGCCCCAATACGAGCGGCCGGGAACTAACCACTTCCAGGGCACGATTTGGAAACGCTGTGTTTGGTATCGCCATTTTCCTTCGCCTGGTGAGAACAATTGCGCATGAGGCTCTCTCGAGAGGCCGCAAGCGAGCACTGAGGATGGATTAAGGGTCCTGTTGTGAGTATTCAACTAAATGAGACTGAGGACTGATCACTATTGACCATTTTCTCGGTGAGCAACGCTGCATTATGGCGCAATGAAGGCAAAACCAAAGGAAGCCCTGGCGGTTCGCTGCCCCACGTGTGGCGCGAAGCCGGGCGAAAAGTGCGAGCTCAGCACTGGTCTGCCACGCACGAACCCGCATCGAGACCGGCGTTTGATGGCTTCGGAAAAGTAGCTGCTCGGCAGACTGTGTGACCAGCCTTCGGCGGCGAGCGAAACAGCGTGCGGATTTCAGGCGGTAGCGAGAATTCAGCTAGACGGTCGGATTCCAATCGACGTGACGCCGCGGCAGGTAATCTCTCAGCATAAAACATTAGCCTCAGACATACTGTGCAAAAGCGCACACTCCGCAGATTATTAAATTCTCATGATTTATGCGGTTTCGACTTCTATTTCGCAGACTATACTTTACTGACGATGAGCCTTGCAGCAGTGACCAAGAAGAACGGCAGGTTCGACTCCGATACTTTTCTTGCGACGATCGGCGATGGCAGGAAGATTCTGTCTATCTCGAAAAAGCAAACGATATTTGCACAAGGAGACCAGGCGGACGCCGTTTTCTATGTTCAAAAAGGCAAAGTGCGGCTCACGGTTGTATCGAAGATTGGCAAGGAAGCAACGATCGGCATCGTGAGTCAAGGAAACTTCTTTGGGGAAGGTTCACTGGCAGGGCAGCTCTTGCGTATGGGCTCGGCAGCCGCAATGACAGACTGCGAGATCCTGCGGGTTGATAAGAAAACAATGATGGATGCGCTGCACCGCGAACCTGCGTTTTCTGAGATGTTTGTGGCGTACCTGCTGGCGCGGAATATCCGCTATGAAGAAGATCTGGTCGACCAGTTGTTCAACTCGAGCGAAAAGAGGCTGGCCCGCGTCCTTTTATTGCTCGCTCGTTTCGGCAAGGAAGGCATCCCGGAAACTGTAGTCCCGAAGATCAGCCAGGAAATGTTGGCCGAGATGGTTGGCACCACCCGTTCGCGTGTCAGCTTCTTTATGAACAGATTCAGAAAGTTAGGCTTTATTGACTACGCCGGTGGCGCCGAAGGCGCTCTGCAGGTTCACAGCTCGCTGCTCAATGTAGTTCTTCACGACTGAGCGCTTACGGCTTGCGTGCCCAACGCTCTAGTCCGCTGCCTGGGTATTTTTAGACGGGTCGGCGCGCCAAACATAGAGGAATTCCTCATCGCTCGACGTTACCACGGGAATGTTTTTCTCCCGCGTCACGCGGTTCAGAGCGGAGCGAAGATTCTGCATCTTCTCGCCCTTCAGACTGCTCAAGGGAACCTTGATGGCCTGCTTCGTGTTCAGCTTTGAAAGATCGGCAAGAATGTCCGTCACGGCTTTGCGGTGTTTTCCTTTGCGACCCTGCGGAACCTCAGACCGATTCACCGCCGAATAGTGAGTACCGTTTCCGTTGCGTCCCATCGGGGCTCTCCTCTCGGAAATCGTATACGTTTGGGAAAGATCGTACCGCAACAAATCGTATCCTGCAAATAAAAATCTGTGCGAATCCTGCGTATCGTTGCACCCCCCCCCGGATTTAGACATTAAGTTTCTTATTTTCAGCGTGATGCACACCCTGCGTTGCACTAAGACATGCTAAGAGTTCACCCGTACGGTTTGGGCCACGCTAGCATTGGTTTGCGGTATGGGTGACTGAGACGCTCAGAAAGCAATCGAATGCTTCAGCAATTCGTCCTGGCGCACTCGATTGGGGGGCACCCAACCATGACTCCAGTTCCAGTATCCAGGAAAAAGAACGAGTTCGATCCTAACACTTTCCTCGCGACGATCGGCGCCGGCAGAAAATTTGTGCCATTCCCCAAGAAACAGCGCATTTTCGCGCAAGGGGATAACGCCGATGCCGTGTTTTATATCCAGACGGGGAAAGTAAAACTCACGGTGGTCTCGAAAAGCGGCAAGGAAGCAACCATCGGAATATTAGGCGAGAGAGATTTTTTCGGCGAAGGTTCGCTTGCCGGCCAGGCGCTCCGCATGGGCTCCGCAATTGCACTAACGGATTGCTCCCTTCTGCGAATCGAGAAGAAAGCCATGATGGAAGCGCTTCACCGCGAACACGAGATGTCTGACATGTTCGTAGCGTATTTGTTGGCGCGGAACATCCGTTACGAAGAAGATCTGGTGGATCAGCTTTTCAACTCTAGCGAAAAGAGGCTGGCGCGGATCCTTCTACTGCTGGCTCATTTTGGCAAGGAAGGCAAACCAGAGACCGTAATTCCCAAGATCAGTCAGGAGGCGCTGGCGGAAATGATCGGCACCACCCGCTCGCGGGTCAGCTTCTTCATGAACCGCTTCAGGAAAATGGGATTCATTCACTACAACGGCGGGCTGCAGGTTCACAGCTCGCTGCTCAATGTAGTTCTACACGATTGAGTGCTCCAGCGTACGCGCTCGTCAGATGCCCCACATCCTTCGCGCTGACTGGGTCCCATTCAATCGGCAACAAATGATGGACACGAGCCGGTTCGCTTGGCCCGCTTTGCCGATGGCCGCACGACAGGCATATTGCTCCCACCTGCCGGATGTCAGTCTCCTTCGAGATTTCATTCTCGCGGACCGCAACTGCTCCGGCAACGACCGGACCGGCGCACAGGTCACAAGCGTAAGCGGACAAGTGAAGATATTGTTTTCGCAATGGATTTCCTCTTGGCCTAAGACATTTGTCTAAGACATTTAAATCTTAGGCCGTCCATGATGGAGTTTCTGGTCAGTTTCGCTCGTTTCCCTGGCCTGAAAGAGCGCTCTTTCCCCATCTGTTCCAGCTGACCGGTGAGCAATTCTGAGCAGATTCTAAGACAGCCATCCTCTATAACTAACGAGCATGGCAAACAACCCAACTCTCCTGTGCATAAATCGCGACCCGGCACAACTGTGTTCATTGCAGGAGAATGGATATCAACTCCTGACCGCGACCAATGGCCGCGATGGCCTGCGTTTGTTTGCCTCTCAGCCTGTGGATGCGATCGTGCTCGATTACCAGCTTGGACTGTTGGATGGCGCTGTGGTGGCAAATGAGATCAAGCGGGTCCGGCCGACGATTCCCATCGTCATGCTCGCTGATAATCTGGAATTGCCTGACGGCGCCTTGAACTCAGTCGATGCACTGGTCACCAGGTCCGACGGCGCCCACTTCCTGTGGGCGACCGTTCACTTTGTATTGAGCGTGAAGCCCGCCCAGAGTCGCGAAGCACAGCATGAGTCGCCGGGCAAACCGTCGACTGACCCTAAGGATGCACCTCTTTCTGCAAGGCAGCGGAGAAGTATTCGGGCGGGAACAATCCGCTTCTGAGGTTGCCGCACAAACAGCGGCTCAGCGAAAGGGTTTTCGCGTTTTTTGTCCGCACAACGTAAGACGGAAGCGCAACACTCAGCTCGCAGCCTTTTCAGAAAGGCGTCTTCAGACGGTTCGACGGCCGCTCAGAAGGTTAATGACGAGAACCACCAGCGCCACCACCAGCAGCAAATGGATCAGGCCGCCAGCGATGTGGAGACTGAAGCCGAGAAGCCACAGAATCAGAAGCACTACGAAAATTGTCCAAAGCATAGACTTTCTCCTTAATCTTTATCCTGAAATCTTGAAGTCTGCCTTTTCGGCCGACTAAGCACTACCAAATGCCTTTCCGCACTCCAAACAGGATCGCCGCGATCGCGGTGTAATCAGTTTGCAGAAGGGACAAACCCTTTGTGATCGGAAGTCTTGAGTCGTCGGCTTGACGGCCCCGATCAGCCCTGAGCAGGAATCGGCGATGCCCGCCAGCCTCTTGCGAAAACGATCGCGCAGCCAGCCACGCGTCATAAGTTCACCCGGGCTCCCGTTTCGGGCCTTTCTTAAATCAACCATGACACGCTACGGGCAGCGATGCTGTGCAGGATTGCTCACAATTGCAAGGAACTTCGAGCGGCAGGCATGAACCCCCGGGATTCCGCTTTTGGCGGCCGGAGCCGAAGTGAGCAATTCAGACCAGCTATTGTGAGCCGTGTGGGCGATCATCATGCAGAGGCGAGCAATTCTGCGGTCTCTTTCAGATCCCTGAACTAAGTCAGCCCATCTGAAGTCCTCCCCTCTTAGTTGCACACCTCCGAAAGGAACAATTTCATGAAGAAGACAATTTCGCTGTTATTGATGGGCTTGCTCGGCATGGTTGGAACTTATGCATTCGCCGGCTCGGACCGCGAAGACACGATTGATCGCATGCAAAAGTCCGTAGACGTTCTGCAGTCGATCATGTCAACCCCAGACAAAGGCATCCCGGAAGAAGTATTGAACGGTGCCAAGTGTATCGTCGTAGTGCCAAACTTGCTCAAAGGCGGCTTCATCTTTGGTGGAAAGCATGGACGTGGTGTAGCTTCCTGCCGCACGCCCGAAGGCTGGAGCGCTCCCGCATTCGTCTCAATCGGTGGTGGCAGCTGGGGATTGCAGATTGGCGTCGAAGGCGTGGACCTGGTCATGCTGGTCATGAACGACCGTGGTCTGCAGCATCTGCTTTCCACCAAGTTTGAGCTTACCGGTGAAGGATCCGTGGCAGCGGGCCCAGTCGGCCGTCACACTTCCGCCGGAACAGACGTATTGCTGAACACCGAAGTGCTTACCTACTCGCGCTCGAAAGGCGTGTTCGCCGGCCTGACATTGGAAGGGGCGGTAATCGAGCAGGACAACGACTCGACTCGCGCCATTTACGGCCACCACATGAGGTTCCGCAACATTCTTTCGGGTCATGCCTCAACTCCCGCAAGCGGAGTGGCGTTTGTGAGGGCTGTGTCCGAAGCCGGGCACCAGTCCCACGTCGCGGAAGCACGCGAAGACAACAAACAGTAGTTGGTCAGAACTCCAGTAGCGAGGTGATTTGTGGCTGACCGGAACCCCAAAGGTTCCGGTCAGCGCTCCTACCTAGGAAGGCCAATTAGCAAAGCCAGGTTGTCTGAGTCTGGATTGTTGGCGTCGCCCGAATCTCAGAAACTGGAGTCCCAGGTGGTATTGAAGCTCCCCTTGTACGGCGACACTATCGGGCAAGCGTTGGCGTCACTCGTCGGCAGCAACTGGGAGCCGTACCCTCTCTGCCCGACGCAGTCGAGCCAGTAAGAACCGCTGTCGTCACTCATCTGCACGTCATACACCGCCCCGTCCTGGAACTGTTCGATGCTCTTGGTCTTCCCGCCGGACGTCAGCGTACCGTTGGTGAAGCTGGTCTGGAAGAAGTCCACGAGCGGCAGTATCTGGAAGCCGAAAGGCAGCTCAAAGGCGGGGCGCTCCACGATCCACTCGGCGCTCGAATCGAGGCAGGTGGATGCGGCACAGGACGCCGTCACCGAGAAGCTTTCCTGCGGACGGGTCAAGTCGGTGAGCGACAGCGTGTAATTGTTCGTAGCTCCAGCCGGCTTGACGGTCACCGAGGCGCTGACGTAGTCGCCGGGCTTCGGGCAGTCGACGTTGTTGTTGATGCAGGCCACTGTGCCCTCCTCGACGGTGCCACCCGGGAACATTTCATACCAGACGTAGTAGTACGTGACCCCCTCGAAGCACTGCGTGGCGCTGCCCAACTGCTCAACCGTCCCGTCGGCGGCGCCGTCGATGCCGACCCACTGCGCGATGAAGGCATCCTGGTAACGGTAAGGGCCGCCGGGGCACTGCACGTATGGAATCACCCACTGGCCGCTGACCGACGAGACTGTCTTCGAGCCGCTCTCGACGTCGGCGAATCCCGACCAGTTCACCGACGGCAGTGACGTGGCGCCCGCGCCGGGGACTGCCAGCGGTGTCGTGACGCTGCGCACGAGCGGCCGGTGCGAGGACATGTTCTTGAGGAACGCCGCCCGCGCCCGCGCGACGGTCGAGGCGTCGGGCTGGCTGGAATCCGGCGCGGCCGCGCGGGCAGGACCGGGCAGCAGCAGGCCGGGCGCCGCGATCCCGAGCAGCATTGCAACGACACCCACAAGCCGCCTCTTCCCTTTACAGGGGCTGGATGATCCGAAGGCGCGCGCGTTCGAAGACGTGCGCATAGCGCGAGCGAGAGAAATCCTGATCTTGCCAAATGGCTTCATATTTAATCTCCTGGGATACGGGCGGACGCTAGGGTCGAGGATCCCCGTATGGTCGCGGGAATTCTACACTGGCCCCGCAAATACCGCCAATTGTGTTTGAAATAAACCCGAGCTATATCGGTCCTCGGCGTTACAGGCCCGGCAAACCAACAAGAAGCACCGGCTAGTGGACCACGAGTAGGCGTGCGGCCGTTTTGGATGAGCTATAGTCCGTTCCCCGACGAGCGAAGTTCGTTCCCGCCGGCGCGGCTGCGCATCTCGCAATCCGAAATCGCTTGCTTGAATCCCAGAACGCGCTCTCCATCGATTTCAACGTAGCTGCCGTTACAGAAGATCAACAACTGATCCTCCCCTGAGAGTTCCTTTTGCCAGCAAACGAAGTCGGCATCGCTGGCGACTCTTCCTTGTTCCCATGGCCCTCGAGTCTCGGCGAAGAAGAAGAAGGATTCTTCCGATTGCGTGCTATAGAGATATGCCTTGACGCGGGTACCGATTTCTCCCTTCATCTCCGTCAGTTTTCCCGGAATTCCGCGAACTTCTTCCAAGGGAACCAGCAAGGTCACGAATTCTCCCGGCAAATCAGTGACGCTACTGAAATTGAGAACGGTGACGGGTTCCCTTTTGCCATAAACAGGCGACCAGGTCTCCCGTCGAACCTCTTCAGACCATCCATGCCCATCCGCGCACAAAACCGCTAATCCACGCGACGTTCCCTTCACTTCGAACAAGTGCTCAGCGCGCAGCTGCATCTCAGGCCCCAAATGCCAGGCAATATCGAGTCGATGTTTGCCTTTGCCTCGAGCGAGATCACGTATCAGGTAAAAACCAGAGTGCAACGAAAAGATCCAACGCCGATGATGGACCGGAGAAGTGAGGCGGCTATAACCGTCGTGACTTCCGACAAAGAGATCGAAGCTTTTCCCCGTGATCCATCGTTCGGTTTTCGAGTTCGTGAGCTGCTTCCACGCAAACGGACCCGCAGGTTCAGATTGGCTCACGCCGTCTACTGTAAGTGTGTTGTGCATCGCCGTGAGGCGGAATAACTCACGTTCCTGGCCGTGCCCCACGTACTCGAGGGTGCCGGGATCAATAAGTAGCGAGTGCCCCTGCGATTGTAGGCAGATGCTCAGCGCATCGGCGTGGCCATGGCCCGCACCCTGGCCGCCCTGCGGACCGGCATCGATCACCAACTGACTCGGCGGCACCGCAGTGGCGAGAAAGTACAAGCCCGCAGAAGGTAAGCCAGCGGAATCCATGTCCGGCAGCTGCGTCTTTAGATGATTCCATTCGGCAACACACTGCTCTCCAAGTAACCAGATTGTTTCCTCGCGCAACTCTCCCGCCACCCCCTTGAAATCTCCGCGGCGAAAAAGCACGGCTCCGGTTGCCAGAGGATCCAACAGATGTTCGCTTCGGTTTCGTCTGGGATCGAACACTCGCCCTCCGTCATCGTCACCGAAGCGCGGAGGCGTACCTGCACGCCCGAGCAACAGTAGAGCGTCCAGCATCTTCTCCAGAGTTTTCTCAAATTCGGTTGGAACGGTGAGCCCGTTGAGACGAGCCAACACCGACGCGTGCAGGAGGAAGTCGATTGCGTAAGTGTGATAGTAGGTCGATTGCTCGAAATGGAAACCATCAGCCCTGACTTGACGGCGTGCCTCCTGCAAAACCATTTCCCAGCCTCGGAACTTCCACTCTTCTGCTCGAGAAATCTCCGGGCACATCGTCCCCAGAAACAATAGAGCGACCGCCTCGCCCAGCAAGTGCGTGTTGGGTGAGAAATATGTCGAAAGGTAGCGTTCAATATAGCGTCCGTTCAGAGCCTGCGCCCGGAGCCACACGTTGCGAAACTCTTGCGGCAGTGCAGGTGTGCCCTCCAGCAGTTGATACATCCATATCCAGGAAAGACTGCGGAACGCCACCTCCAGACTACTGGCCCAGTTGATTCCGACGGCATAGGGATTTTCCGCGTGCCAGTGCCGCCATTGCCGAAGGATCTCGTCTGCATAACGCTGGTCGTTCGTTAGCCGGTAGGCTTTCGCCAAAGTGATCAGGTGCTGATGCCGGTTCAATTCCCAAGTGACTTTGCTATCTCCCACCTCGTTGAAATCGAGATAGCGGATCTTGTAAAAGGCTTTCTTAGGAGCCTGTTTGCCGTGCACCCGGTCGAGATGCCATCGGATTGGATCGCCGTAATCCAGATCTTCGTAACCGAGAAGATCGAACTGGTGGCGACAGATTTTGCTGCCCTGGCGAACGATTTGCGCGACTTGTTGCGGGAGCCGTTGACGAAGCAGTTTGAGAACGGACTCCACCGACGCTGCCGTGAAGAAAAACTGGGGAGATCCGCCGTTTGCTGTACGAACTATGTTTTGCGGGAAATCGAATCCGAGACGCGAGAGGACGACGTCGGCACGCTTCGAAACCTCCTGCCGGCTACGGTCGAGGAATTCGTGCCGGTTCATATCTGCCAGCCGCGACACGACCCGTGACCAACTTCTATCTGGCATAGCGAGGTTCCCGAGGGACAAAGGGCGCCAGCCTTCGGCTGGCGCCCAAGAGAAAAGAACGTAGTTCCACCTACGGCAGGTAGTACCGGAACGAGGTGAAGAACATGTTCTCCGTCGCGTTCGGGTTGCCTCCTATACCTCCCCAGGTGTTGCGGTCGATGTATGAGTACTGCGGTCCCCACTGAACCCGGCCTTTGGGACCATTGTAGAAGCGGTACCAGAAACCGACTGTTCCTTCTATGAGGGAGCGGGTATTGCCGCTGCAATTCGAAGGATTCGCCGGATTAAACCCGGGAGTCAGCGGAGTTCCGCCGGAACCAACGACCGGTACCGTGCCGCTACCCGGGGTGCCGGAAGAAGTGGGAGTATCTACGTTCGTCGAAGTAGAACTAGGAGCCGGTTCATTGTAGCAACCGGAATTGTTGAACAAAGGAGAGCCGTAGCCTGCACCCTTACCGCCGGAAATGTAAGCCACCCTGGATTCGTACTCGAGGCCCACGTTGGCATAAAAATCCAGGCGTTTCGAGTGATACTCCGCGGTAGTCAGTCCCTGATAATTTCGTGCCGGGACGAGAACGCCGTCTGGACGCGCCACGACGTCGGGCAGGCCGGCTGAGCCGTAGCGGCCGATACCGTCGCCCGCCATGAGATGGATTCCCACGTCGAATTTCTGAGCCAGCGTTGCGCGCCCGTTCACACCAACGCCACCCCCAATTTTGTTGCTGTTATACGCGCCGCTTGAGTTTGGAACGTTGCCCGAGCCGCACGGAACCGCGGGAGGCAAGGTTCCGTTGGTCGCCGTTATAACGCCGCCGCAGGGGAAGATACGGTCGCGGAAGTCACTAACCAGCCCGAAAACTTCATAGTGTCCCCAGCCCGGCTCGATGGCCAACTTGGTGACGAAATCCGGCGCTGGATTAAAGGAATAGTTCGCGGTCGGATTGTAAAGACCTCCGCTGGTCCCTTGCGACCCTAGAACGAAGTTATTTTGGCCTGGGGCAAGAGTTCCGCCGAGCGTGGCCTGAGAGTTCTCCACTGAAGCGGCCCACGTCAGCTGGTCGCTCAATTTCTTGGCGACCCGGAAGCCATACTGCCTCGCCCAACTGAAGCCGACGGTATACGCCGGGTCGATCGTCAATGGCGTTGCCTCGGTTCGGTTGTCCACACCTTTCTTAGTCTCGGTAACCAGGCTCCACATCTGGCCACCGGTAAAAGTCCACCCGCTGTTTAGCGCAGCCTGAGCGTACGCCTGCCTTTGGCGGAGGCCGTAGCTGTTGCTCTGGTTGTTGTTGGACGTGATGCCGGATGACAAGAAGTCCGCTTCCACGTAGCCTCTTATCGTAGCGCTGCTAAGCTTACCTTCCGCCAGCATGGAAACGCGGGACTGCCGCCCAGATCCGAAGAATTCCGACAGCGCGCTCGCATTCGCGCCATCGAACGGAATCGAGTTGAACGGAGTATTGATGTCGGAGCCGAGGGCATGCGCTCGCCACACCGTTTCTGCCGCCAGGAACCCGCCTGGCGTAATGTTGATTCCTTTGAAGCGCAAGGTCGCCGGATTCTCCAGCTTGGCGTCTATATTCTTTTGCGTTTCTTGCAGACTCAAGGCCACGTTGCCCGCGTTTTGTTTCAGGTCCGTAACATCGGTGCGCAAAGCCGCGACCGTCTGCTCCTGCTGCGTAGCTTGCGATGCAGCTAGTTCGGCCTTCCCTTGTGCCGCTGTAACGGCTGCCTGCGCCTGCTCGAGGGCCGCATCCCGTTTCCGCATTTCGTCCTTGAGCAGTCTGTTGTCCTGTTGCAGAGCCTCGATCTGCTTCTGCTGGGCCGTCAGGACGTCTCTAAATTCCTTTAACTCAGTCGCCAGCTCCGCCACTCCAGTAGCCCTCTTCTTCGGAGCCGCCGTAGTCGAGGTCTGCGCCACAGAGACCGCTATTAAAAGTAGAACTACCCACGACCTCAGAATGTACTTCATTTTCTCTCCTTTTGCCTCATAAGTGCGAGGCGACTTCGAATCTATAAGACGACGCAATCCTGTTAACTATGTTGGCGATTGTAACGACCTTGGCCCTAAACAATGGACCCTCGCTTATCGCCAGACTCTCTGATCGCACGCTGGACGCTCGGTATGTGACAGGAACCTGCGACCTGCCTATTGGTTGACCACCAGCAGCCCAATTTCCGTCAGCGTGTCGTAATCGAACACCACAACGGAGTTGATCAATCCAGTGTAGGCTCCAGCTCTGTCGACGTATCCTAAGAAGGACAGGGTTTGCCCATTGATTGAACCGGAAACAAACATGATGTTTCCGACAGCGGACCCTGTGAAGGTGAACGTTCCGTTGTTTACGGGTCCAGTCAACTGCACGACGACTGTCAAGGCGTAGTTGTTACCCTCCGTCAAAGTGAGGGCTGCGTTGTCGGTGCCGTCGTTCAAATTCAAGTAGCCAGAAAATGTACCCGCCAGCTCCGGTACCAGGTTACCTACGACCCCTCCGTAATCGGTCCCCGGAGGAATGCCGATAAGGCCCGTTAGGTTGGGACAACTGCTACCGGTAATCGAATAGTTCCCCGTGATCGTCGCGCCAGTAAGCACTCCGTCGCTAGGCAATGACATTCCGCCTTCATCAAACACCAGTGCAATGTTGCCTCCACTAACACTTGCAGTCACACTGTTCTCTCCGGGTGTCGTGCCGGGGCATATGCCATTGACATACCAGTTCTTGCTTTGCAGAGTAAGAACTTGCACTTGATTAGGCCCGGTAGCGCTACTTTGGTTTTCATTCGACGCCATGTTGGCTTCCACCAAAGTCGTTCCTCCTGTAACGTCGGAGGTCACAACAAATTCGTAGGCTCCGGAAACTGCTGAGCTCGACGTCGGCGTACCGCTATGCCCGCTACACCCCGCCGTAACGACCAGCAGCAACGGTAGCCACGCGGTCCTCACTTTCATCTATTCCTCCGTAGCTTCATCTGCAGACGTGTCTGCCAGGCGTTTCGTTCGAAGGCCCTGGCGGTGTTTGCGCTAGTAGGCCCACCACGGTCCCTCGGGAGCACCGGTTACTGTTTGTCCGTCAATCGCCGTATAGACGGTTCGTCCATAGAAAAATGGCAATCCCCAGTCGAAGACGCAGGAAACATTTCCCTGAGAACAAGAGTCATAGGTTCCTTCGGGTCCGGCAAGCCCGATAAGCACAGAATCCCCGCCATCCTCAGAGAAGAGACTGTCAGCATTGTCTACGGTAAACTCTACCGTGCCAGCGCCCTGCGTTGCGCCGGTGTTGGTTGCCGACAAACTGGTCGAAGAGGCTGGACAATAAAATGTTGTGTTGACCGCACAACCGGGCAAGGAGCCTGGAAAGCGGATCGCGTTGGATCCGCTAGTGATGAAGCTGTTGGTTAGGGTTTGACCGTTGAAAATAGTTGTGAACTTGTCATTGGCATCCAGGGTATAAATTGTGGCGGTTCCCAAAGCGTTGTTCGATTCAGTCCCGATGCCAAACGTCATCGTCCCAATGGTTGAAGCTTGGGGATCGGATACAGGCGGGAACTGGATGATCACTCCATTGTTATCGGGGAAAAACGAAGGGACCGGGTTCGACACTTGCATCGTCGTGCCCACCAATACCGGGGAGTCCGATGCACTACAACCCGTACTCGGGCATGCATAGTACACATTCGGTGCCGTCGATTGAGTGCTGCCATCGCAATAGTTGATTCCTGACAAAGTGCAGTCATTAGGTTCCGGACCGACACCCAGAATCGCGTTGGCGCCAAGGAGTTGAGGCGTGTTATCGTCAGCTCCTCCGTTCGAACATCCGTCGGGTACTGTTGTCGGTACGCTACTTATCACTTGGACTGGGAGCGGAAGCCCCAAGGGGAAACCACCGACCAACTGACTTACTGCTTCTCCTCCGACATACACATCGGCAGTGGATACCGGGCCCCAGAGAAACGAGCCGTCCTGCAAGGAAGCGCAATTGTCGAGAATATCGCCGAACGAGTCGCTAATCGTGGGAAGTTTCAGCAGAGGTATTGCCGATTGCAGAATTCTCAAACCATAAGACCCGGTGTCCACAAGAATTCCGTCGACCGTCTGACACGTTGCGATGCTCCCTGGGTTACATAAGGTGATACTGGTGAACGCGCCGTTCACATAGACCTGGCCGGGAACCGGTCCACCGTTTACGCTAATAACGGCCACATTAGGGCCAGCCCCAGACGGCAGTACGGTGACTTCCGTGCTGGAGCTCACGGTCGGATATTTCACCGAGGTCGCCGTCAGGGTTACGGCAGTCGGGATCGCGACAGTGGTTGGAGCAGAATAGGTTGCATAGAAGGGAGGCTGGGGAGAAACGCTCAAAGAACCCGCACCGCTAGAGGGAGAAAGGCTCCAAGTCACTCCCAAATTACTCTGATCGTTCACGACTGCGGCCGACAGGGTGATCGTGCCGCCCTGATTTACCGTCTGAGGCGCAACGGGAGTACTGAAACCTCCCCCAGTCAGCGCAACCGTAATCGGAGACAACTTGACAGCCACGGAAGAGGCAACGGCCGGATTGGTGATTGAAGTAGCAGTGATAGTCACGGTAGCGGGATAAGTGAAGCTCGCGGGGGCGGTATAGGTCACGGTGGCTGTGTTGGTCGTGGAGGACCAGGTCTGGTTACTCAAGACGCCAAGATCGAGCGGGGAAACAGCCCACACGACGCCCTGGTTACTTTCGTCGTAAACGGAAGCGGTAACAATTGTGGGCTGGCCGAAACTTACCGTGGTTGCGCTAGCCACGAGTGTAATCGATATGGGCGGCTGGAGTGGAGCATTCGTCCGGCCCCAGTTGCAGGCTGTGAGAAACAGCAGACCCACAAGGGGAATCAGGATCGCCACTCTTATCACGCTGCCCGCTCTACCGTATGTCATGGTCACTGACTCCCACCGGAAGCAATCCAGGATCATAAGCCCGGCCGGAATGGGCCAGCATGTGGCCCGCGGTCTGGACGATTAGCCCCGGCTCGTGAATATCGAGAGGCACACGTCCGACATGGTGTTTCCGCTGGTCTTTCGCTGCTTGTGAATATTGGTCGAAATATCGGCCCAACAGTTGCCGCATGTCTGGAATAAATGGTCCCTGCCAGGTGACACCAAACACTTTTCCGGTTTGAGAAACATATTCCCTTACTACTGTCCCACTCGGCGCGGACATCTCGCATATTGTGTAAGTGCCTACTATGGAGATTGTTACTTTTGCCTGTAACTCGATTTGATCACTCTGAACCGACTCCAAAGAAGCACCTAGCGCTCCAAATGCAGGAAACGGCAATGCGAGTGCCAGAAAAGCAATAGCCACCCTCCAAGCCCACGGCGAGTTAGCGCACATTGTCACCTGAATGTAAGCTTTCATATCTTCCGTCCTCAAAAGACATACTTCAGTGCTAACTGCACCGTTCGGGGGCGATGGGCATCTACCGGGTGAAGGAACGCGCTTCCCGTGACACAGTCAGTACCTGTACTAGCACCGGTGGCCGGATCCAGCGGAGCCGCAAAACCAGCAGCATAATTGGGTCCACCGTAACAACTAATGACATTACTCCCTGTGTTCCCCAAATTAGCGTCGTAGGTTCTGAATTGAGTGTGGTTGAAGACGTTGAACGCTTCCACACGAAACTCGGCAAAGCTGCCTTCGGTTATTTTGAAGTTCTTCAGAAGAGTCAAATCAAAATTTATGCGGTGCGGATTGTTCATAAAGTTCCGGCCGGCATTGCCGAAAGTGAGCCCTCGTGGCGCGACGAACAGATTTGGGTTTCCCAGAAGTGGACCAAAACTCTTCGTGTTGTATCGTTCGTCTGGCGGAGGCGCGGGACTCACCGCCAAGTCTGGATACGAGCCCGCACCTGCGCCATTCGCCACTCCGGCGTTGTCAAGAACAGAGACCCCGGTGCTACTGCCCCCATTAATCACACTGAACGGTGTGCCCGATTGAAAAATGGTGATTCCAGAGAATTGCCACCCGTCGCCGACCAAGCGCAGAAGCCGGGATGATGAAGCCGGAAGCGGCGGCTCTTGGGCATCGCCGACTGGTTCTCCGATACGGCCGCTGGTCCAACTCTGCATCGCCCTACTCAAGCTTGGCAGGCTATAGATGTAGCTGATGTTCAACAAGTGTCGCTGGTCGAAGTTGGAACTCGCGCGGTTGGAGCGCAGGTCATAAGAATTTACGAAAGTGGAATCTGAGCGGTCTGAA
>JBAWCJ010000288.1:0-5062 GCA_049590215.1 Candidatus Sulfotelmatobacter sp.
ATGGAAGGGAGAATAGAAACAATGGCAACCAAGAAAAAGGCAAAAAAGAAAAAGAAGCATTAAGAAGGTCAGTACGAAGTCAAAAAAGGGGGACGCCGAAAGCGTCCCCTAAGTTTTTGTGCGGAAGTTCGAGTCTCGGCTCATCGACCATCGATCAGTCCAGCGGCTTCCCGCCACTCTTTTCAGGTTTCCGAGAATGATTCGGAACTGTCTTTTCCTGGGCGGTGCATAATCCGCGGAAGGCGCAGAAATTGCAATGAAAGCCGACCTTGGGCTCGAAGTCTCCGGCGGCGATGCCGCGCGCCACCGATAGTATTCGTTCTCGCGCTCCTTCCAATTGAAACTGGGTGCGTCGGGAGAATACGGGAACGTTGCCTTCGAGATTGTGAAACACCAGGGCTCCAACATGGTATCCCCACTTCTCGTCTGCGGCCATGGCGTAGATCGAAAGCTGTAGACTCTCGTCCGCGTCCTCCTGGGACCGAGCCTTGCCGGTCTTGTAGTCGACGATGTTCACGCTGCCGTCGGCGGCGCGGTCGATCCGGTCGATTCTCCCGGCAACTTTCGTGCCGGCGATCTGCACGTCGAACCATTCTTCCGTGTGCAGAACTTCGGGTGAAGGAACTGAGCGAGTACCGCCGAGAAAATCCTGCAATTGCGCCAGTCCCACCTTCAGGTACAGTTCCCGCTGATAGTTGTCCTGGATCCCAGACTCGGCCAGATCGTCGCGAAATAATTGGATCAACTCTTCATCGCTCTTGCTTCTGCCCAGGCGCACGGAATCGTAATAGGTGCGCAGGACGCGGTGCATGGTTGCGCCGAACTGCATGGCGGCGTGCACTTGCCGTGACAACTTCCACTCGCGCTGAAACTTGAACTGCAGCGGACAAGTCTCATAGGTCTCAACCGCCGAGGCACTCAAGCGGGCGTCCAGTCCTTCGATGGCGGGAAGGGCGAGCCATTCGGCCAATCGCGAGCCTTCTGGATGAGCCGTATCCGCCGCGGCGGCGATCTCGATCAATTCAGGTTGCGAAGGCAGTGCTGCCCGCGCTCTGAGCCATGGCTGCAGTGTGGGATTGCAGATCAGTTCACGCATCAGCCCTGCCGGAGTTTTGTCGCGGCCGATTCCCTGCTTTCCATAAATGTGTAGCGAATCTTTGGCCCGCGTCATCGCTACGTAGAAAAGGCGGCGTTCCTCCTGATCGTAGAGAGTTTTGTCATCGCTGGCCGAAGCGGAATCGGGATCACGCAGCTCGCGAGGAAATTCCACAAGCGTCTCCCGATAGCTGGCGGGGAACGAACCGCTAGTGGCGCGCAGGATGAAGACATGTCCGAATTCGAGCCCTTTGGCTCCGTGCGCGGTCATCAAGCGAACGGCATCCTCGTCATCTTTTGAGGTCAGGGGAATTACTCCATTGGCCTCGCGAAAATAGTTCAGGTACTCGATCCATTCGCCCAGATCTTTGGTTTTAGTGGTTTTCTTCTTCTCCCAATCGCCGGCGAACTTCAAGGCGGCGCGCAGGACTGGAGAATTCAGGTCGAGCCTGAATTGTTTTCCGATCAGATGCAGAGCGGCGTGCGTTTTAGCCTGCTTGCGGCTGACTTCATCGCGTGCCTGCCGGACGGACTCCAACACTGCGTGGCCGCCGGCAACCTGGTCCAGCACTGAAGCCAGTGGGATAACGGCTCCATCCTTCGAATCGTTCGCAATGGCGCGCAGCTGAGACCGAAGTTGCTCGGGATCCACATCGAACTGCGGCAACGCGGCTACGCGAAAAAGACTTGCATCGGCTCCCTGATCGACCACAACTGCGACGCAGGCAAACAAATCGCGCACTTCGGGGGTGTCGCTGACGTCCATGTTCTCGATGGAGAAAGGGATTTCCCGCTCGGCCAGTTCATGCACAACGCTATCGCGATGAATGTGCGAGCGGTAGAGGACGCCGAAGTCCTTCCACCTGCAACGCGAGCGCCGTTGCGTCTCTTCGATGAGGCGGGCCACGTCGGGCGCTTCGGCGTCTCTGCCGGCAAATGAGATCGCTTCTACGGGGAAAGTGGCCAGTGTCTTTCCTTCCCTCTTGGCTTCATCTTCGCGGGCCGACTGCAAAGGTGTGCGCCGGTAGGCGAGTGCGTCGCTCGCGGCAAACACGGGAGGGTTTTTGTCGACCACGGCAAAAGCGCATCGCAGAATCGGAGTGGTCGAGCGCCGGTTGCGGTCGAGCACAACCAGCTTCGATTGAGGAAAATGCCGGCGGAACAAGTAAAACGCTGCGCTGGATGCGCCGCGAAAGCGGTAGATCGCCTGATCGGGATCTCCGACGCCGAAAACGTTCGCTTCGGATCCGGCTAGCGCAGCCAGAAGTTTGATTTGGGCGAAGTTGGCATCCTGAAATTCGTCGACCAGGATAAAACGGGCGCGGGCGTGCTCGGCAGTCAGCACCTCCTGGTCGCTCGTGAGCAGCTCGTATGCACGCGTGATCATGTGGCCGAACGTGCCCAGATTTTCTTCGCGCAACCAGCGCTCGATGGTGGCGAAGACACGGGCAATTTCCTGGCAGCGTCCGATGACCTCGGCATCGCTCAACTGATCTTTCGACTTCGCAACCCGCGGGACCTGGGTTTCGCCGCGTTCCAGCCGGGTCACATACTCGGCGTACCTTTCCGGCGTAACCAGTTCGTCGTGGCACCGGCTGAGGAAGCCTAACAGGTCATTGAGAAACTGGCCTATATTCGCGGCCCTGATGTAGTGCTCGAGGTGAAGCTCGTGAATTCTCTTGCGGAGATAAATCCAGAGATCTTTCTCGTCGAGCACGCCAAAATCTCTTCCATTGCGCTTCAGCAGGTCGAGGCAGTAATCGTGAAAGGTTGCCGAATGAATTGGTTTGCCGAGAAGCCCGCGAACTCGATCGCGCATTTCTCCCGCCGCGGCCACCGTATAGGTAAGGGCAAGGATCTCTTCGGGCTTGGCTTGCCCCTGCCCGACGAGGCTCGCAATGCGGTGAATCAACACCGAAGTTTTTCCTGTGCCGGCTCCGGCCACCACCAGCATCGGCCCGTGAACATGCGCAATAGCTTCGCGCTGGCGATCGTCGGGAACAAACGGGGCAGGATGAGATTGGAATTTGGAAACAGCCATCGCGGCCCAGAATACCACCACGATCAGCGGGCTGCAGGAGGCGGGGGAAGACCGGAAAGAACGGCTGGAAACTTAACGCAGATACAACGCGGAAGCGACGAGGGCCGTGGCCGCGATCGCGGCGGTCTCGGCGCGAAGGATAGTGTTGCCGAGCGAGGCCAAAATCCATCCGGATTTTCGGAATGATTGCAATTCGCTTTCGGTCCAGCCGCCTTCGGGACCTACTGCCATCGCAATCCCGTCCGCTGCATTCTTCTGCTTCAAAATATCGCGCAGGAGGGATTGTTCTTCGGATTCCGCGAGCACGATACGCAAGGCCGCGGGAAAGTTCAACGCCTCCGCAACTTTGATGGGCGCGGCAATCTCCGGCGGAGCGTCGCGGCGCGACTGTTCCGCCGCTTGCCGGGCAATGCGCTGCCAACGTTCAGTTCGTTTTATTGAAGCGGCAGCCAGATGCGAATCTGTGCGACGCGCGATTGCCGGCACAATCCGCGAAACGCCGAGTTCGGTGCACTTTTCGATCGCCCACTCCATGCGATCGAATTTGAACACGGCGAGAACGAGGGTGATCTCGGCCAAACTCGATTGGGGGACTTCTTCACCTAAATCGAATTCGATGCGGCCGTCGCTGACGACAGCAATTCGTCCACGCCGCACGGTTTCTCCGGTTGCAATATCAAAATCCTGCCCGACGCGGGCTCGCAGCACGCGCACCAGATGGTCGGCGTGGTCGCCGACCAAGGCGGCGCGATCACCCGAGCTTTCGTCAGCGATAAAACGGCGGCGGGTCATAGCTTCAGTTGCCAGCTCCCAGTTGCCGGTTGCCAGCAAAGGCTCATGATAACGGCAGTCATAGTGGAGTTAGAACTCGGCAGGAATGATAAACGCAGTGAGCTTGAGCCTGGCAACCGGCAACCGGCGGCTGGCAACGGTTTCACCCGAACATATCCTTCATTTTGCCCAGCAGAGACCGCATCATCGGCTGATTGTCTACTTTTGCGGTTGTCTCGAGTTCCTGCAGCAGCTCTTTCTGGCGCTTGCTCAGCTTGCTTGGAATCTGCACCCGCACTTCCACGTAGAGATCGCCCTTGCCGTGTCCGTTCAAAACAGGCACGCCTTTGTGGCGGATGCGAAACGTGGTGCCGGGCTGGGTTCCATCTGGAACCTTGAGCGTGTGCTCGCCTTCGAGAGTGGGCACGCGAATCTCGGCACCCATAGCGGCCTGCGTCACCGACAGCGGGACGGCGCAGTGCAGATCATTCCCTTCCCGCACAAAAAACGGATGCTCCTTCACGTGCAGCACCAGGTAAAGATCGCCGGCCGGCCCGCCGAAAGGCCCGACCTCACCGCCTCCGGTGAACCGGATGCGCGTGCCGTCTTCAACTCCGGCCGGAATCTTCGCGTCGACCGTGCGCTGCCGCAGGAGCCGGCCTTCGCCTTTGCACTTCGGGCAGGGATCCGTAATTACGCTGCCCGTTCCCTGACAGGAGGGACAAGTCCGCGCGATGCTGAAGAAGCCCTGCTGATAACGCACCTGCCCGCGGCCAGCGCACGAACGGCAGGTCGTGGGACCTTTGCCCGCGGCCGTTCCGGAGCCGTTGCAGTCTTCGCAGGCTTCATGACGGCGCACCGTGACTCGTTTCTCCACTCCGAAAGCGGCTTCTTCGAACTCGATGGTCAAGTCTTCGCGCAAATCGGCGCCGCGCTGAACCCGGCTGCGGCGGCGTCCGCTGCCTCCGAGGACGTCGCCAAAGCCGAAGAACTCGCCGAAAATTTCGCCTAAGTCCTGGAATGGTGTCCCCTCGAAACCCGCGCCCGCACCGGCCGCAGCGCCCACTCCGGCATGACCGTAGCGGTCATAGAGAGAGCGCTTCTCAGAATCAGCCAGCACCGTGTAGGCTTCTGTGACTTCCTTGAAGCGTTCTT
>JBAWCJ010000289.1:0-13959 GCA_049590215.1 Candidatus Sulfotelmatobacter sp.
GAGGTTCGGATCGAATCGACCGGCGGCACTGACCCCATCACCAGCCACGGCCATCGCAAAGGCGATGCCCAACGCATCCGCGACCTGATCGAGCATTATCAGGCGCAAGCGCGCGTATAGCCTGCAGTCGCGCCATTCGAAGGCGGAACGCGCGTTCTGATTTTTCCTCGCTAGTCTCGTTGACACCGTATCCTCAAGCTGATAAAAGTTAACGTTCTCTCCGTAACCCTCCGAGCCGGAGGTTTGCGCGTTCCGAGCCATGCCGGACGAAACCAAATCGCCGTCTTCACCGCCGCCCGAAGGCGAGGCGAAACCGTCCGCACCCGCCGCGGCTGCCCCGGTTTCACCGGCCCCCGCGAAGCCGGCTGCTCCAGCGAAACCGGCCGCTCCCACGCCTGTTCCGTGGGATTCGCCCATGATCGCGAAACTAAGAGCCTCCTATGGTTCGGGTATTGAGCCGCTGACCTATGCCGGACAGAACTACATGGTCGTCGACCGCTCCCTCATTCCTGAAATTCTCCAGGTGTTGCGCAACCAAGAGCAGTTCGACTACTGCGTCGACATCACCGCAGTCCATTACCCTGCGCGCGAAAAGCAATTCGACGTGCTGTGGGTGCTTTATTCTTTTCCGCGCAACGAGCGCATCCGCGTGAAGACGCAAATCCTCGACGGAGCAACCCTGCCGAGTTCCGTTTCCATCTGGCCGGGTGCGAACTGGCTGGAGCGCGAAGTCTTCGACATGTTCGGCATCAAGTTTGACGGGCATCCAGACATGAAGCGCATCCTGCTGCCCGAGGGCTGGAAGGGGCATCCCCTGCGCAAGGATTACGGAATCCTGCAACAGGATAACGAGTGGGTGCAGATCAACCTGGGCATCGAGAGCGGCCAATGAAAGGCCGTCTAGAATCGCGAGTTCAATTGCGCAATTAAAATTAGGATGACGGACCCCAACACCACGCTCTCGCCGCTGGAACTCGAAACCCACGACAAGACCTATCTTGACGCGAACGAACTCGTCATCAACATGGGTCCGCAGCACCCTGCCACGCACGGCGTTCTGCGCGTCATTCTGCGTCTCGACGGCGAAAAGGTGCTTGGCCTCGAGTGCGTGATCGGATATCTGCACCGGGGTGTCGAAAAAATCGGCGAGCATCGCACCTATACGATGTTCAACCCGTATGTCGACCGCATGGATTACGTGGCGGCGGTCTCGAACGGACTGGGCTACTGCGAGACGGTCGAAAAACTTCTCAACGTCGAAGCGCCGCCGCGCGCCCAGCATGTCCGCGTCATCCTCACTGAGCTGAACCGCATCGCCAGCCACCAGCTCTGGCTGGGCACGCATGCTCTCGATATCGGCGCTATCACGCCCCTGTTTTATACCTTTCGCGACCGCGAAGAGATTCTCAAGATCTACGAGAAGTATTGCGGCGCGCGTCTTACGACTCACGCTTTCCGCATCGGCGGCCTGCAGTACGAAACCTACACCGGCTTCGAGAAGGAAGTGACGAACTTCCTGAATTTCTTTCGCCCCAAGATCGACGAGTACGAGGAACTGCTGACTACGAATCGCATCTGGGTCGAACGCACGAAAAATGTAGGAACCATCTCCGCCGAAGATTGCATTGCGCTCGGCGTGACCGGCCCCGTGCTGCGCGCCAGCGGCGTCAAGTGGGATATCCGCAAGGCGCAGCCCTACGCCAACTACAAGAATTTCGATTTCGAGATTCCGATTGGAGAAAACGGCGATACCTACGATCGATATCTCGTGCGTATGGCCGAGATGCGGCAATCGGTGCGCATCATCCAGCAGGCCGTCGAGGCGCTGCCCGAAGGCCCCATCATGGCAAAGGTTCCGAAGGTGATGAAGCCGCCCGCGGGCGAGGTCTATCACTCGATCGAAGCGCCGAAGGGTGAGCTGGGATACTTTATCGTCAGCGACGGATCCACGCAGCCCTACCGCCTGCGCGTCCGTCCGCCGTCGTTCGTGAATCTTCAGGCTCTCGATAGGATGTGCCGCGGCCAGCTTGTGGCCGACGTGATCGCCGTGATCGGCACCCTCGACATCGTTCTCGGCGAGGTGGATCGCTAAATGAGGTCCCGCTGATGCACGAGATCATCGAATACATCACGAAGTACCTGCAGAGCGATCAGACCCCGGGTGCCGCCGGAAACATGTTCTGGGCGCTGGTCTATATCATGCTGGTTTTCGGCGGCCTTTCTGTAGCCGTGATCGCGATGAACTGGCTCGAGCGCAAAATCCTCGCTCACATGCAGGTACGGCTCGGCCCTATGCGCGTCGGTCCGCACGGCTTGCTGCAGCCCATCGCCGACGCGATCAAGCTGTTACTCAAAGAAGACATCATGCCGGCCGAGGCCGACGGCTTTGTTTTTTGGATGGCGCCCCTGATCGTGGTGCTGGCAGCTTTCACGGTTTTCGTCGTGGTTCCGTTTGGCCCCACGCACGCCATCACTGACATGAACATCGGAATCCTCTTCATGCTCGGCGTCTCGTCGCTCAGCGTGCTGGGCATTGTAATGGCGGGCTGGGCGTCGAACTCGCACTATCCGCTGATTGGCGCGCTGCGGTCGAGTGCGCAGATGGTTTCGTACGAAGTCGCGATGGGGCTCGCCGTGGTCTCAGCGATTCTGATGACCAGCCTGAACGCCGAGGGCACAGGAACCCTCAGCATGATCGGCATCGTGCAGGCGCAACTGGCGCAGCATGAGTGGTTCATCTTCAAGTTTTTCCCGCTTGGCCTGGTCGCGTTCTTCATTTTTGCCGTCGCCATGGTGGCCGAAACCAATCGCGCGCCTTTCGATCTCGCCGAAGCTGAATCTGAGTTGACTGCCGGTTTCCACACCGAATACAGCGGCTTCCGCTGGTCTCTGTTTTTCCTGGCGGAATACTCTGCCATGATCGCCGTGTCTTCCATTGCAGTGACACTCTGGCTCGGCGGATGGCTGCGGCCGTTTCCGAATTTATTGAGCGGCACTCCTTGGGATCAGATTTTCTCTCTGTTCCCCGGTGTCACGTTTCTTTTCTTTGCCGCGATCTGCTTTTACAACACAGTCCGCATGCCGAAGCATCCGCTGTTCCGCATTCAAACCATCGGCCTCGCCGGATTCGGAGCGGTTCTTGCCTTGATCGGTCTGGTTCTGTTCGTTCCCGCAGTAAGCATCCGCATTCAAGATATTTTCTGGTTCTCGGCGAAAGTTGCCGGGTTCATGTACCTCTATATCTGGTATCGTGGCACGTTCCCGCGATATCGCTTTGACCAGCTCATGCAGATGGGATGGAAAGTCCTGCTGCCCATGGGTTTGGGCGTTCTGATTCTGACGGCGAGCGTAGCGCTGCTGCAACAAAAAATATGGCACCCGTAGCTACACCATTTTTCTTTTATGTGTTTGCCGCGATTATGCTGGTCGGCGGCATCATGGTGATCACCTGCAAGAATCCGGTGCACTCGGCCCTGGCGCTGATTGTCGCCCTGCTGGCGCAGGCCTCCATCTATCTGATGCTCTATGCTCCATTCGTCGCTGGCGTGCAGATCATTCTTTACGCCGGCGGCATCATGGTGCTGTTCCTGTTCGTCATCATGTTGGTAAGCATTGAGCGTTCCATGAAAGAGCGGCAGTTCAACAGTCAGTGGGTAGTGGGAATCGTTGCGGCGACGGCGTTAGGCGGATTATTTATCGCCGTCTATCTGAAAGGGAAGGACATCTTTCCCGATCATGTGCTGCCGGTAGTAGAAAACGACAACACGCAGAAAGTCGCCACTCTGCTGTACGGGCAATACATGTTCGCCTTCGAGATCGCCTCACTGTTGCTGCTCGTGGCAATTATCGGAGCGGTGGTGATGGCGAAGAAGAGAATCTAGGTTCGGGAAGGGCACGGCTTTAGCCGTGCCGCTCGGAGTATAAAAACACGCGGGCTTCAGCCCCTGAGGGGCATCCGCAGACGAGATCATGGAATCGATGCTCCACATCACGACTCTGCACTACCTGGTCCTAGGCGCAGCCTTATTTCTGCTGGGCGTAATCGGCGTACTAACCCGCCGCAACGTCGTCATCGTTCTGATGTCGATCGAACTGATCCTGAACGCCGTGAACCTGAATCTGGTCGCGTTCTCCCGTATCTGGGGACCAGTGAATGGCCAGGTTTTCGCCATCTTCATAATCACCGACGCCGCCGCGGAAGCCGCGGTAGGCCTCGGCATTCTAATCGCCTTCTTCCGCAACAAGGAGACGGTGAACATAGATGAAGTGAATTTGCTGAAGTGGTAGGAAATCGGGCTCTCAGCCATCAGCCTGTTGCTGAGAACTGAGAACTGAGAACTGAGAACTGAGAAAGAATGTTCCTCACTCACATCTGGCTGATCCCGTTGTTACCCGCCGTCGGCGCGGCCCTCATGTTCTTTTTCGGCCGCAAGCTGCAGAAGGCCACGGTGAGCGCGGTTTGTGTGGGCACGATTGTGCTCGCGTTTCTCATGGCTTGTGGTGCGGTCTGGCAATATTCAGCGTGGTCGTCCGCTCCTGAGCATTTTCACCAGCCTTATCAGACCGTCCTCTATACCTGGCTCGGCACCGACACCGGCCATATGAATTACACGACCTATGATGGATCGCAAGCCCCATTCCAGGCCGACGCCGGTTTCCTGCTGGATCCGCTTTCTAGCATCTGGCTGCTGTTCGTCACCGGCGTCGGCATGCTGATTCACATTTACTCCACCGGATACATGGCGCATGAAGGCGGCTACTACCGCTTTTTCGGATATCTCAACCTCTTCATGTTCTCCATGCTCACACTGATCCTCGCCAACAATTATGTGCTCATGTTTGTCGGCTGGGAGGGTGTGGGTTTGTGTTCCTATCTCCTGATCGGGTTTTACTTCCATCGCAAATCGGCCACCGATGCCGGAAACAAAGCCTTCATCGTGAACCGCATCGGCGACGCCGGATTCCTGCTGGGAATGTTCTTCATCGCCTGGTACTTCGGATCTCTCCGCTTCACGGAAGTCACGCTCATTGCGCACAGCGGACGCTTCGCCATCGGCGATCCCATCATCACCGCCGCCACCTTGCTGCTCTTCGTAGGAGCCTGCGGCAAGTCGGCGCAGCTTCCACTCTACGTCTGGCTGCCCGACGCCATGGAAGGCCCCACCCCGGTTTCCGCGCTCATCCATGCCGCAACCATGGTGACGGCGGGCGTCTATATGGTTGCGCGTTCGAATGCTCTGTTCGTGCTGGCGCCTACCTCAATGAAGACGGTCGCCATCGTCGGCGCGCTGACCGCGATCTTCGCCGCGTCCATCGCCCTCGTGCAAACCGACATCAAGCGCGTGCTTGCCTATTCAACCGTCTCGCAGCTCGGCTACATGTTCCTCGCGCTCGGCGTCGGAGCCTTCGCCGCCGGCGTCTTTCACGTCTTCACCCATGCGTTCTTTAAAGCGCTTCTGTTCCTCGGCGCAGGCGCGGTGATCCACTCGATGAGCGGCGAGCAGGACATGCGCAACATGGGCGACCTGGCCCATCGCATTCCCATCACCTATCGCACCATGCTGGTCGCCACGCTGGCGATCGCGGGCATTCCTCCGTTCGCCGGCTTCTTTTCCAAAGACGAAATTCTTTGGCAGACGTGGACCAAAGAGAGCGATGCCTATCGCATCTTGTGGTTTATCGGCTACGCCACCGCGCTGATGACGGCGTTCTATATGTTCCGCCTGATCTATCTCACTTTCTTCGGCAAACCGCGCATGAGCCACGAGCTTGAACACCATATTCATGAGTGTCCGCACTCCATGGCCGTGCCGCTGCTGGTTCTGGCCTTGTTCTCGCTCTCCGCCGGATGGCTGAGTTGGCCGCCAAGTCTCGGCGGCTCGGCGCGGTTCGAGAGGTTCCTTGATCCAGTCTTCGCCAAAGAGGCGCAGGTTTTCCAGCAAGAGGGCAAAGCCGGGCAACTTGCAGCTGGAGAAAAAGAGGCCGAACACACCAGTCCTATCGAATACTTGCTGATGTTTCTTTCCGTCGGAGCTGCCGCCGTCGGCTGGGGCATGGCTCGCCGCGCTTACAACCATGCTGACAAGGATTTCGTCGAGCCCATCGCCGCCACCTCGCCTCGCGTGTACGATCTACTGCTCCACAAGTATTACGTGGATGAAGGCTACGACTACGTCTTCACCGGCCGCCGCAAGCTGGGAGACGTCCGCCTCGGCGTGCTGGGATTAGGCGAAGCGTCGGCGTGGTTCGACACAAACGTGATCGATGCAGCCGTCAACGACGTAGGCTGGGCCACGCGTTTGACGGCGACGATCTCCGGTTGGTGGGACAAGTGGATCATCGACGGCATCGGCGTGAACGGACCAGCGATTCTCGCGCGCATGCTTTCATATCCAGCGCGGCTATTCGAATGGGGTCTGATCCAGTGGTACGCGCTGGTGATGACCGCAGGCTTGGTAGGTTTCGTGTTCTATTACGTGTACCACTGAGTTTAGTAGCGCCGCCGTCCCGGCGGCTGTCGTGGCGGCGTCCCGCCGCCACTCTCCGAAGGGCGGGACGCCCTGGCGACAGCCGACGAGACACCAGGCGCTACAACTGAGAAACTTTCATGCAAAACCACATACTCTCGATCATCCTCTTCACGCCGCTGGTTGGCGCCCTCGTTCTCCTGTTCGTTCCCAAGGAGAACAAGGGAGCCATCCGCTGGATCGCGAACTTTTTCGCCCTCGGCGGCTTCCTGATCTCGCTGCCGCTGGTTCCAATGTTCTGGGCGCAGCGCTTCGACGCCACCCAACACTTCAAGTTCATCGAGGGCACGGCCAACAACTGGATTCCCTCGATCGGCGCCGGCTACGTGATCGGCATCGACGGCATTTCCTTCCTGCTCATCATGCTCACCACGCTGCTGGGCTGGATCTCAATCCTCTCTTCATGGACCGCCATCGAAAACCGCGTCAAGGAATACTACGTCTGGTTTCTAATCTTGCAGACGGGCATGCTCGGCGTCTTCATGGCGCTCGATTTCTTCCTCTTCTTCGTTTTCTGGGAAGCCATGCTTGTGCCGATGTACCTTCTCATCGGCATCTGGGGCGGTCCGCGCAAGCTTTACGCGGCGATCAAGTTCTTCCTCTACACTCTGGCCGGCTCGGTGCTGATGCTGCTCGGTATTCTGTTTCTCTATTTCCATCACCAGCACTTAACTGGAATTTATACGTTCAGCATCACCGCACTCTACGAAACCGCGCCAAAAATCTACTCCGACCCAGCCTACGGTCCCACCATCGCCACGCTGCTGTTTTTCGCCTTCTTTTTCGCTTTCGCCATCAAGGTCCCAATGTTCCCCTTCCACACCTGGCTGCCCGATGCTCACGTGGAAGCGCCGACCGCCGGCTCCGTCATCCTGGCGGGCGTCCTGCTGAAGATGGGGACGTACGGCTTCATCCGCTTCTCGCTGCCGTTCTTTCCGAATGTGATGTGGAATCCCGCCACCTTCCTGCACCTGACCGTCCGCGGCTGGATGATCACGCTCTCCATCATCGCCATCATCTACGGCGCTCTCGTTTCGCTCATGCAGAAAGACATGAAGAAGCTGGTCGCCTATTCCTCAGTAAGCCATCTCGGTTTCTGCACGCTGGGAATCTTCGCGCTGAACTCCGCGGGTATAAGCGGATCCGTCTTGCAGCAGATCAATCACGGCATCTCCACCGGCGCACTGTTCTTGATCGTCGGCATTCTCTACGAGCGCCGTCACACCCGTGAAATTTCCGAATACGGCGGCATCTCAAACGTGATGCCGGTGTACGCCACCATCACTATGATCATGTTCCTCTCTTCGATGGGACTGCCGCTGCTGAACGGTTTCGTCGGCGAATTCACCATTCTGCAGGGAACGTTCATGGAGAACTGGCGATGGGGCGCATGGGCCGTGCCTGGAGTAGTTCTTGCCGCCGCGTATCTGCTGTGGCTCTATCAGCGCGTCTTCTTCGGCACGGTGACGAATCCGAAAAACGAAAAGCTGCACGACCTCACTCCGCGCGAAGTGCTGACCTTCGTACCGCTCCTCATCATGGCTTTCTGGATCGGCCTCTATCCCAAGCCGTTTTTCCAGATTCTTGAGCAGCCCGTGAATCAGATCGTCGAAAACGTGCGCAGTCCGCAGGCTGGCGGCCCCGCGAATGCTGTCGTTGACCCGGAAGCTCAGCCAGAAGTTCAGCCGGCTTTCGAACCGCTTGGGACGGATTCCGTCGCGACCCCAGCCTCCACCACTACCACCGCTCGTGTCACAGCGCAATCGATCAAGGGGAAGAACTAGTGGGCGTCGCTCCACAATTCGCTTTGAACGACTATCTTCTGGCCCTCCCCATCACTCTGCTTACGTTGTTTGCTCTCGGCATCCTGTTGATCGATCTCATGCTCCCTCCGGAGGAGAAGTGGGTAAACGGGGCCACGGCTTTAGTCGGCGTGCTCTTTGCCGCCAAGGCGGTGTACAACGTCCAGGCCTGGATGCAGAGCAGCGGCGTCACTCGCATTTCAGGTTTCATGGGCACCGTACTGGTCGACCGCTTCTCGATCTACTTTTTCTATCTTTTCCTTGCAGGCACGGCCATCTCGATCCTCATGTCCATGCGTTACATGAAGACCGAGCATGAAAACCACGGCGAATACTACACGCTGATGCTGCTCTCGGTGGTCGGCATGATGTGCATGGCCGCCGGATTCGACATCGTTCTGATCTTCATCGGCCTGGAGCTCATGGCAATTTCCACCTACGTTCTGGTCGGTTTTCTGCGCCGCAACCGCCGCTCCAACGAAGCAGCCCTGAAATACCTGTTGCTGGGAGCATTCTCGTCCGGCATTTTTGCCTACGGACTGTCGCTGCTGTACGGACTCACCGGCAGCACCAATGTCGCCGAGATCGGCCGCCGTCTCGCGCAGCTCCTAGCCAGAGAACCTCACAATCCGGTCGCGATCATCGCCTTGCTGACCACGATGACCGGCCTGTTGTTCAAGATTGCCGCCATCCCTTTCCACCAGTGGGCGCCTGACGCATACGAAGGCGCGCCTACCTGCATCACTGGATTCATGTCCGTAGCCGTAAAGGCTGCGGGATGGGCGATGCTGCTGCGCATCCTGATCGGCAGTCCGTTCCAGCTCGGCGGATTGCTCGCCATGCGTTCGACCTGGGTTCCAGTGCTGGTCTTCGTTTCCATCGCCACCATGACGGGCGCGAACTTCGCCGCCCTCACCCAGACCAACACCAAGCGCCTGCTCGCCTACTCTTCCATCGCTCACGTCGGCTACATGCTGCTCGGCTTGATCGCCGGAACCCCGACTCAGCTCAATGCCGACGGCATCAAAGGCATCCTGATCTACCTGCTGGTCTACACCTTCATGAACCTGGGCGCGTTCGGCGTGATTACCTCGCTCCGCCATCGCAACGTAATCGGCGACGAACTCGACGATCTCAACGGCCTCTATTCGCGCGCACCAGTCGCAGCCGTGCTCATGCTGATCTTCCTGCTCTCGCTAGCCGGAATCCCGCCCCTGGCGGGCTTCTACGGCAAGTACTTCATCTTCCTCAGCCTCATCGAAACTGGACACTACGCGCTGGCATCTCTAGGCGTGCTCTATTCCGTGTTCGGCCTCTACTATTACCTCAAAATGGCCAACGCCATGTTTATGGGCCAGCCCGAAGAACGAGGCCTCCTGCCCGTCAGTTGGACCATGCGCGCCGCGCTAGCCGTGACCGCGTTCGCGACGCTCTACATCGGAATCATGCCCGAGCGCTTCATCCACCTGGTGAACTGGTCAATCGGCATGGCGCAGAACCCCACAGTAGCAAAGCTAATCCGCTAAAAATGCGGATAGCTGGAAATGCTCATGTAGAGACAGCCGCCCTTCGGCTTCGCTCAGGGCAGGCTCTCGGCTGTCCCGGCGCGAGCGAAGCCCCACCGGAATCTACCACGACTGATGTGGAGACGGGCGCCTTCGCCCGTCCCGGCCTGAGCAAAGCTCGGCCGGAATCCACCACAGCCGCCGATAAGCGTAGAATCCACCGTGCAGCCCCGATGACACTCCCTGATCCAACTTCCGACCACGAAGATTCCGAGCGACAGAAATCCGGCCGCAAAGAGAAAGAGAACTTCTGGGTACAGGCCGCACGCTACAGCCAGTTAGCATTCATCCTTCCCGCCGCCCTCGTCGTGGGATGGCTAGTGGGCGCGGGTCTCGACCGCTGGTTGCACACCACTTGGCTTTACTTGGCTGGCATCTTGTTAGGCATCGCAGCCGGATTCTTCGAACTCATACGCACGGTGCTGCGCGACACGAAGTGACTATATCGACTCTCCATCAGTTTCAATGACCGAGCAACTACAAACCGACCCCAACCCGGCTCACGCTGCCCCCTCGGAGCACTTTTACTCCGGCGCTCTCCACCGCATCGGCCGGGCCATGATCGTGCTCGCCCCATTGCTGGTAGCCGCCGCGTGGTGGAAGGTTGGCGTGGCCACTGCCTCTGGCTTTGCCGTCGGCTGTGTCATCGCCTATGTGAATTTCCACTGGCTCAAACGCGTAATCGCCGGCTTCGTCGATCGCGCTACCGGAGCCGCCACATCGGAATCCGGCCAGGGAATCGTTTTTCGCTTCCTGCTGCGTTACTTTTTGATGGCTCTCGGCGCCTATGCTATATTGACTGTTTCACCCGCGAGCCTGAACGGGCTTCTTGCGGGCTTATTTTTGCCCGTCGCGGCCATCGGGTGCGAGGCAGCCTACGAACTGTACGCGGCTCTGGTTCGCGGGTTTTAGAACGAGGCCGCACGAAAGAAGCTAGTAGCTAGAAACTTTCTTATGCCTGAACAACTATGGTTCACCGCCATCTTGAATCATCTGTTCGCAGGCCCCGTCACGTCGCTCCTGCTGGCATTGGGCATAAAGCCTAAATCTCTAACGGCTCCCATCCCGAATTCGCTAGCGATGGAGATTCTGGTCTTTGCATTTTTGCTGGTTCTGTTCGTTATGGTCCGTTCGCGGCTTTCGGTCGACCGTCCCGGAGCATTGCAACATACGTTCGAAGGAGTTGAGGGATTCATTCAAGGCCAGAGCAACGAGATCATCGGCCACCACAGCGAAGGCTACACAGCCTTTCTGACGGCGCTGACCCTTTTCATTCTATTCTGCAACCTAATCGGCGTGATTCCCGGCTTCGAATCCCCGACAGCCGTAGCCGTCGTTCCCCTGGGCTGCGCTCTCTGCGCCTTCGTGTATTACAACACGCAGGGATTCAAGCACGCTGGAGTAGGCTATCTGAAGCATTTTGCCGGGCCTGTGCTCGCTTTGTCGCCGCTGATGATTCCGATTGAAATCATCAGCCATCTGGCTCGCGTGCTCTCGCTGACCATCCGCCTTACCGCCAATATGCTGGCCGGCGACCTGGTCACCTTGGTTTTCATTTCGCTTGTTCCAATCGGTGTGCCCATCATATTCATGGGATTGCACATCGGCGTGTCGCTGCTGCAGACCTACATTTTCATTTTGCTGACCACCGTTTATCTGCAGGGCGCGGTTTCCGAAGAGCATTAAAAGCAGTGGCCAGTGACCAGTGGTCAGTGGCCAGCAAGAGCCGGCTTGAACAAGTTAGTTGAATAGCCCGAGGAATAAAGGTTTTAACTGGCCACTGGCAACTGACCACTGGCCACTGGTTTTAACCCGCAAGCGTGAGGGCGTCTGCAAGGAATGACGTCAACCACCCACTGGCGGTATTTCATATGAGGAGAAACACAATGGGTAAACTGAGTAAGTTGTTCATGGTACTGTCCGCGCTGTCGTTCGCCGTCCCGGCCTTCGCGCAGGGCGAAGCTGAAAGTGGAGGTAAATGGGTCGCTATCGCTGCCGGATTTTCAATGGCCTTTGCCTCCGGCATTTGCGCTCTGGCGCAAGGCAAGGCGACCGCTTCCGCCGCTGAGAGTCTGGCTCGCAATCCAGCCGCTCGTCCCGGAATTCAGCTGGCTCTGATTCTGGGCCTGGCCCTGATCGAGTCACTCGCGCTTTACACGCTGGTGATCATCTTCGTCAAGGTGAAGTAAGACAGGTTTCAAAGTTTCAGGGTTTCAAAGACAAAAGCCTCTGCGGATGCAGAGGCTTTTGTTTCGACCCAAGACCTCGCTGGTTTTACTTTGAAACTTTGCAACCTTGCAACTTTGAAACTTTGCCGCTAGACCTTCCGCTCCCCGCTCCACTGCTGATCTTTATTGTGCGCAGCGCGGCTCATCGCTTCCACCAGCACCCGGCGCAGCCGGTAGCGGCTTTCCAAGTCAGTGTTGACGATCTCGAATCCCACTTCATTCACCCGCGCCCGGCGGAGCAGCACATGCGCCCGGATCTTCGACCGCATGCCCAACGAAATCTCCAGATCCGCCTCGCTGCCGATGCGCAAATTGTCTTCCTTGGTCCCCATGCCGCCGCCCAGGCTCAACTCGCGGATCAGAATCTTCGATTTTCCCCACGAACTTCCAATGGTTGCGCTCATCGTACGCGCCAGCACCATCCGTTCGTAACGCCGCTGCCGCACCCACGGGCATGCCGGAGCCGTATCCAGCGGCGCGATCGCCAGTTCGGCAGCCTCGATTCCACTATCAGAAAGTATCTGACCGCTGTAACGCGGATCGGTTTTCGAAAGCGACTGCGCCGCCGCAATCCGCAGCTCACGATGGTGAACCCATCCAAAAGTTTTCTTCGTCTCCACAATTTCGCGAAGCAGTGTCACCGCCTCCGGATCCCGCAGCCGCCCCAGCGACTCAATAGCCTTCAGTTGCACAAACGGAGAACGCGAAGCCGCCTCACCCGGTTTCGCCATCGCCACCAGCGGTGGCGCTGCCGAAAGATCGCCGCTCATTCCGATTTCATCGATAGTTTCTGGCAGCACCACGGAATCCAATACTTCCGCTAATTCCAGCAGCGTTCGTCCGCGGTCTGGGGCAGCTCCGTAAGCGATCTGGCGAACCACAATGTCGTGATAGAAGCGGTTCCACTCAGGCAGGCGGATCGGCAACAACTCAAGCAATGTCCCCACATCCAGGCGGCTCAACAGTCCCACCACCGCCGAAGCTTGTCGCGGCTGTCCGGTCCGCAGAATCTCCCGCAACTGCGTCAGCGCCGGACTTCCCATCTCCTTGACCAGTTCGACCATGCGGTCGCATTCGTCTCTGCGCATGCATCGGAAGAACCGGTCAGCCAGATGTTCCGCGCCCGATTGGCACGTCCGGCGCAAGACCAGCAGCAAGTCCGGAGGCACGGGCTCGTAGTGCAACGCTTCCTCAATGAACTCGGGAATCCGGTTTTCCACTCCTACCCGCGGGCGCAAGTCATTCACCATCACCGGACGCTGCTGCAGCAGCATCTCCATCCCGGTGCACACTTCGTTCACCGCCTGGTAATTTTTGGCTTCGCTCGCCTCCTGGCTCAAGCGCACAAACGCCGCGCTCAGCAGGCTTTGCAGCTCAGGATCTTTCTCCACGCACAGCTGCTCGCTAACCTGGTGGATCGCCTTGCCCATGGATTCACCACCCAACCGCGCATAAAGATCGGCCAGTTGGCTCAATCCAATCGCCGTCTTGCGCCGCGGATCCTGCTCCTTGCTTGTGAGGCAAGAAGAGTAGTTGTTCAAAATTTCTGCGGACGTTTCCTTGTCATCGCGGTCGAGCAGCACTTCCACGAACTGGCGCAAGTTGCGCGGCGGCACACACGGAGCTTCATTCGAGAGCAGCACCGTCTTCTTCCCAGACTCCGGCACTTCTGCCCAGAACATCCGGTCCAGAATGTCGGCGTGCGACTCGACCAGGATGCCCGCCTTGTTCATCTTCTCTTCTTGCAGCTTCAGAATCTGGCGCAGCGAGTCCATCTGCCGGCTCATGTGCTCCATCATCTGATGCACGGCGTTGACCTTCACTTCGCCTTTGGAGT
>JBAWCJ010000290.1:0-2867 GCA_049590215.1 Candidatus Sulfotelmatobacter sp.
GGGGTAATGAATTGAGCATTCGCCAGCCTCTGCTGCAAAGCAGAAGATAGCGTTAGTTCTGTAAAGCTTGTCATTCGTAATTGTTCTTTCTGGAGGGGCCTGATGTTACACACGTAGCGTGAGTTCCCATGCCGCTCTTATGTTTTGATTTACGCTGAATAAACGGCGGGCAGGAAAAGCGGAGATGAATCTTGATCCAACAGGATCACCGCGTCACGAGCAAACCGTGGCAGTAGCGTTGAAAACATTATAGCACAGGATTCGGTGCAGCGGCCTGGAGATAAGAACCGGAAGGAGCAATCGATGGTAACGGTGGAAGTGATTGAAAGCATGGGGGCCCCGGGCGGAGTCGAACCGCCGACCAACGGTTTAGGAAACCGCTGCTCTATCCAACTGAGCTACGGGGCCGCGAGTGGCCTGACCCGATTATCTCACGCTAGTTTAGCGAAGCAGGCACTGCGTGGGTCCGCAATTTGGGATCGCGCGCTGCGAAAACCTTTGACGGTAAACCCTCATGAACGCTTCGCACGGACAGAAAAATAGCCAGTGCTGGAATCGGCACTGGCTAAAAGTACTTACGAACTAAGCGGTTCAGCGTCCTTTGGGCTTCTCAGGCTTGCTCTCGGGCTTGGGTTCAGCGCTGCGGCTTGGCTCGGCGGTTCGTTCTTTCGGGGCGTTCTCCCTAGTCGCTGCCGGCTTGCTCTCGGGCCTGGGTGCAGCGCTGTGGCTCGGCTTCGGAGCACTTTCTTTCGCTTTCGGGGCGCTCTCTTTGACCGTAGGACGAGCTTTGCTCTCAGCATGCGATTCGCCGGCCGCGGTAGTTTTCGGTTCATGCGCGGAGTTCGACGCATGCAAACTCGGAGTGGAAGGCTTGGCCGTATGACTCGCACTCGGACGGGCCGCCTTCTCCTTATTAGCGGTCTCCGAACGGGTTCTGCTGGAAGCAGTGCCCTTCGCAGGCGCGGTGGGGTGGTTGGCCGCCTTCTCTCCTCTCGGCATAGCCGAATGACTGCTGGCGGGCGCGGACGCGCGCGCTTCCTTGGGCGACATCGCGGGAGCATGATATGGAGCTCCGGCAGCCTTAGCCCTTACGACGCCAGCCCCGCTAAATACGCCCGCTTTTGCCGTAGCGGCCACGGGGGGTGCGCCGTGATTATTCGACGCGAACAAGGCTTTGTTCTGACTGGCAGCATGTTGCTGCCGAACCTGCGCCGCGACCGGAGGCGTATGTTTTTCGCGGGAATAGGCTTCTTCTCGTGCCGTCGGTCGAGCCGCGACGCCCCCTTCGCCGCCGTTGAAGGCAACGTGGGATTCGTTGTTAACGATAACCGTCCGGTTGACGTACACGTTAGTGATCTGGGTTGTGTTTACATGCATCACGGCGGTGTTGTAGAAGAACGTGCCGCCGCGCCATTCGCCGCCGACGAAGCCGTCACCGCCGTAGCCGAAGCCGTAATTAATGCCGCCGTAGAAACCAATCTGCGGTCCCCAATAGCCGGCATTCCAGGCGTAGACACCGTCGTTCCATCCCCAGTAGCCGGGGGTCCAAAGCAGACCGACGGTGGGAGGCTGGACCCACGTGCCAGGAACCCAGTAATAGCCGGCATCATCGCTCCAGGCCCAGTAGCCCGGCGTCCACAAATAGCCGGGAGCGGGACAGATAGGTTGCTCGTAAACCGGGAGCGCAGGGGGACCGATGCGAACCGAGATGCCGATTCCGATCTGCGCGGAAGATGTAGAAGAGAGAACTGCCGGAATGGCCAGCAGCAAAAGACTGAATGCCAGAAAACGAACCGCAGGGTGAATTTTCATCGTGTTTTCCTCCGCCCGGCGTGCTTGCCAGAAAGGCTGAAGCGCCACGGTTGGGCGAAAATATCGAATGACCGACTCAGAGTCCCGTTGCAGAAAGCTTCCGTCCGAAGATCCGTTCTGAGCATTCCTATTTGGAACTCCGGGTCTGGATCGATTCCGATCTTCGGATGTAAGCACAGTATTTTAGTAGCCAATTCCTGGCCAAAAAGTTGTTTGAAATCTCAAAATGATCAGAGATTCCCGAGCCGGTTTGCCCCCGGCGCGGCAAATGATTTACTCTCGCCGCAGTCGATCATGAGTCCAAACAACGCCAGCTCCAACGCCGAGACCGACAGGTTTCCCCATGCGATGCTGCGGGAAATCTATCAACAGCCCCAGGCCATCGCGAAAACCATAGAGCAACACTTAAAGGACGACATTCTTTTCCCCGGCGAACTGCATGCGATCGAGAGTGCCCTGCTGACTTTTGAGAAGCTGATCATCGCCGCCAGCGGATCAAGCCGCCATGCTGGCCTGGCGGGCGAAATCATGATCGAGGACCTTTCTGGGGTTGCCGTCGACGTGGAATATGCAAGCGAATACTGTTACCGCTCGACGCACGCCGCGGTGGATCCGATCGTCATGGTGGTTACGCAATCGGGGGAAACTGCCGACACGATTGCCGCGCAGCGCGAGGCGCTAACCCGCGGCGTGAAGACCATCGCCGTTTCGAACGTGGCTGACGCCACCATTCCTCGCGAGGCCAGTGCGGCCTTGATCACGGGAGCGGGTCCGGAGCTTGCCGTGCCCGCGACCAAGAGTTTCACCACGCAGCTCACGGTTCTTTATTTGATGGCGTTGTTCCTGGCGCGAAAACGCGGACGGATGACGACGGAGGTCACGCGCTCCTATCTGCAGCGGCTGCAGCAGTTGCCGGATGAGATTGAGAAAAACCTGAGGGAGTGGGACGACCTGGCAGAACGGTTTGGGCAAAAGCATTTTCAGGCAGAAAAGTTTCTGTATCTTGGTCGGGGCGTACATTACGCCATTGCGCGTGAAGGAGCGCTCAAGCTCAA
>JBAWCJ010000291.1:0-2744 GCA_049590215.1 Candidatus Sulfotelmatobacter sp.
CCGCGCTCGCGCTCCAGTTCGTTCGAATCCATCACGCGTTCAACGTGGTGCTCGTTGGAGCGAAAAGTACCGCTCTGTTGCAGCATGGCGTCAACCAGCGTGGTCTTGCCGTGGTCGACGTGCGCGATGATGGCGATGTTGCGAATGCTCAAACTCAAAGTATGGGTTGTCCTTTATTAACGATCGGATTGACAGCGGCGGACGGTTCTCGCCGTGATGCCCCATCTATAACTTTACTATGCTCGGAGGCTTCTCAGGGGATTACATCGCACTTCGGTGCATCTCGCCTCTAGACCAAGCTTCGGGGCATTGTGATTCGAAGGAAAGAGGAAGAAACGTCACCCTGCCACGGCTTTTTCCTTGGGTGCGGGCTTTCCCGCCAGCCGCGCTTCGACTTCCTTCACGGCGCGCTGTGCCGCAAGGATGCCTCCATTGGTGGTTGATTCCGGCCCGTGCGAATCCGTATTCGCGAAGAAGACGCGATCCAGGGGCTGACGCACCAGGGGCTGAACCTGCGTGTACAACCCAGGCGTCGACATATACAAAGGGTGTCCGCGGCGGTAGATGTGCACCTCGACCGGGTCTACGTCGAAGCCCGGCATGAGCTTCTGAAAATCGCTCAATACGTTGGCGGCGATCCGGCGCGCGCCAGTCTCGCTCAACAGACGGCTCCGCTCCTCTTCTTTCATCGGGGTGTAGCAAGTGATGATGTTGAACTTCTGCTGGTAGCCCGCTTGCTTTTGAATCACCCAGTCGGCAACGACGAAATCAGTGAAGGAATTGCCCGGGCACCAGTTGTCATAGCCGTGATTGAACACCGGCTTGTCGAAAATGAGATTCACCACGGGATACGGAATATAGCGAATCTGCTGCATGGCGTCGCTCTGCTTGTCGGGCAGTCCGTCGACGATGCGGCGCGTGATGAACTTGGGCGATGCCATGATCACGGTCTTGGCCGCAACCGTCTTCAATTCGCCGCCCAACATGTAAGTCACTTGCACGCTTTCTTTTTCGGGGACCACGGCCACGATGGTGGCGCCCGCCTGCATTCGGTCCTGGTATTTTGGCTGGAGAATCTCCGCCAGCTTTTTCGTAATTGCGCCCAAGCCTCCGGGCCAGGTGTAGCGATCGTCGACGCGGCTCTCTCCGCCCATCTCTTGCAACGCCTCAATGGCCACGGCTGAGGCTGTGTCTTCGCTGGCTGCACCCCAGTTGGAAGGCCCGAAGTTGTCCCACCACTGCTTGAGTTCTTCGGGATAGTCCTTCAGGAAATCGGAAAAAGGTTTCTCGTAGAGCTCTTTGCTGCGCTTCTCAACATCAATAGCGAGCATTTCTTTTTTGAATTTCTTAAACCCCTCGCGCACTGCCGGAGAATAAGGCAGCTTATCGAGCCCGTCGCCCCAAGTGTCGAGGATCAACTCACCTCGAATGATGCTTGCATCAGGGCTGTTAACGGGCAATGGATCGAGCCCAATCTCCTTGGCGAAGTGGTAGGTGAATTCCTCCTTTGCCAGGAACGCCGATCCGGTGGCGTAAGTGCTGCCTTCATACTCCATCTCATAGGCATTCCCTCCCCAGTGCGGTTCTTTTTCGAGCAGGAGAAAATCGCGGTGCTGCAAACGATACGCCGCCGCCAGTCCGCTCACGCCGCCGCCCACGATTACCACGTCATGCCGCGCCGAGGCCGGAGGACGCTTGAAGAAGCTGCTGCCTTTGTCGCGCACCTGATGGCAGATGCGGTTGTCTTCGCCGTCCACATCCGCAGCGTGATTGTTCTGCGAATCGGCGCTTTGTGCCGACACCAGCGGAAGGTCGATCGGGCAGCCCGCCGTCACTGCCCCTGCAACCACAAACTTGATGAAGTCTCTGCGATTTGCACTCACCTTGTTTCTCCTTCCGCCGCGCTTTCGCTGCGCATGCGCAAGCGGTACCAGAACACAATTGCCACCAGCGAAAACACAAAGATAATGGTCGACACGGCGTTGATTTCCGGCGTGATGCCGCGCCGCAGCCGTCCCCAGATTTCGAGCGGCAGCGTATTGTCGCGCCCGATCAGGAAGAAGCTGACTGCGATCTCATCCATCGACAGCGTGAAGATCAGCAAGGCTGCGCCGATAATCGGCAGCTTCAGATTCGGCACCGTGATGCGCCAGAAGGTTTGCCAATAATTCGCGCCCAGATCGAGGGACGCTTCTTCCTGCGCGCGGTCGAGCTTCTGCAGGCCCGCGAATACTTCGGTGGTCGCTACCGAGATCAGCGCCGTGCCGTGTCCCAGCACAATTGTCAGCAGGCTGAGCTTCGTTCCCGTCACGTTAAAGAGCATGAGCAAGGAGAGCCCAGTGATAATGCCCGGCAGGATCAACGGCAGGAGCACCAATCGCCGAAATAATGCCTTTCCCGGAAACTGCGCCCGTTCGAGCGCCAGAGCTGCCGGCACGCCGAAGGTCAACGAGATCACCATCGCTGCAAGGGCCACCTGCAGGCTGTTCAACACCGAATCCCAGATGGGTCCGTCGGCGAAAAGTGTTCGATACCAGTCGAACGTCAGATGATGCGGCGGAAAACCGCCCACGCCTTCTCCGTTGAATGAATAAAGGATGAGAACGGCAATCGGCAGATAGAGAAATGCGAATACGGCGACGGCGTGCCCGAGCAGCCAGCGTGAGCCGGAATCGAATTTCGTTTCGCTCACGAGAAGCTCCATTTCTTTTCCAGCCGTTCAGAGAAAACCAGGAGGGTTACGA
>JBAWCJ010000292.1:0-16616 GCA_049590215.1 Candidatus Sulfotelmatobacter sp.
GTCTTGATCTCAGCGTGGTGCAGAGCGTCGGCCAGATCAACCAGCTCACCTCGCAGATTGCGCAGCTCAACGGACAGATCAGCAACCTCGAAAACGTCGGAGAGACTGCGGGAACATTCGTTGATCAGCGCCAGCAGGCCATCGACCAACTCTCATCCCTGGTAGATGTCTCTGTCATTCCGACCAACAACACTCTTACGCTCACCACGGCGAATGGCGCGCCGCTGGTGACTGGCCAGCAGAGCTTTCAGCTGCAGACGCAGACCAATGCCGCAGGGCTGCATGATGTCTATTCTCAAGGAACCGACATCACGAGCCAGATCACCTCCGGCCAGCTGGGTGGAACCTTGCAGGCTCGCGATCAGGAGATTCCAGCCATCCTCACCCAACTGAACACTCTGGCCGCGGGCCTGGCTAACGCGGTGAACACTGTGCAGGCAGGTGGATTTGACCTCAAAGGCAATGCTGGCGCGAACTTGTTCAATCCGCCGGCTGCTGGCGGCGCCAACGCTGCCGCGAATCTCTCGGTCGCCATTACGGACCCTTCGCTGATCGCCGCCAGCTCCGACGGCACTGCGGGCAGCAACGGAAATGCGGAAGCGATGTATGCGCTCGGCAGCCAGGCGGTGATCAACGGCCAGAGTCCCAGTGATTACTATTCGGGCATAGTTTTCAATGTCGGCAACGACACGGCGAACGCCGCGGCGGAGCAGAGCGCTTCGGCTTCGATTCTGCAGCAGTTGAACGATCAGCGGTCCTCGGTTTCGGGAGTGTCGCTCGACGAAGAGGCGGCGAACATGGTGCAGTATCAGGACGCATACGCTGCATCCGCGCAGGTCATCACCACCATCAATGACATGATGTATACCGTCATCAACATGAGCACGCTGACGGTCTAGGGTTGACGATCGTCTATAGGACAAACCATGCGCGTAAATCCCGATCCCTACCCTGATCTGCTCGCCGCTGTAGCAACCACGCAGCAGCAGATCAACACCGATGAGCAGGAGATCGCCTCGGGGCAGAGCGTCAACGTTCCTTCCGACAATCCCGCCGCCGCCGCAGACCTGGTCCAGAACGCGGACCAGACCTCTCAGGCCGATCAGTTTCAGCGCAGCGTTGGCAGTATCCAGGGCGAAATCCAGAATGCGGATTCTGCGCTGAACTCGGTCATTACGGCGCTGCAGCAGGCTATTTCGCTCGGCGTCGAAGGCGCTAACGGCACAGTCAACAGCGCCGATCGCACGGCTATTGCTACCCAGGTGCAGGGCATCCAAAGCCAGTTGCTCAGCCTGGCTAACTTAACCTATCAAGGCAATTACGTTTTTGCCGGGACCGCCACGCAAACCGCGCCCTACGTGCTCGATGCCACTTCGCCTTCGGGCGTGAGCTACGTGGGCAATTCGGGGGTGAACAGCGTTACGCTGGGAACTGAATTCACCCTGCAAACCAATCTGCCTGGTTCCCAATTGTTTTCCGCCTCCGGCACTGACATGTTTCAGAGCATTCAGGATCTCATCAACGGCCTTCAGAGCGGCACCGGCATCAGCACCGCAGTCACCGAACTCGGCAACTCTCTAAACTCCATCGACACGCAGCGGGTGTTTTACGGCAATGCTTTGAACCAGCTCAACACGCAGCAAACCTATCTCAGCGGGGAGACCACGCAACTGGCGCAGCAGCAAAGCACCATCGGAGGCGCAAACCTGCCCGCCGTGATCAGTAACCTGACCAACTCTCAAACTGCGCTCCAAGCTACCCTGGAATCCATGGGTCAAAATGCGCAGATAGACTTGTTTGATTATCTGAAATAGAAACAAAAAATAAAGATAAAGACTGGGGATGAATCAAGCTGGGACGGTCTTAAAGTGTCTGGCGTGAAGCGCGAGCCCACTCTGCTGCTGACCGCACTCGGGCGCGTTGGGCTTCGAGCCGCGCTCGTTCCGCGAGCAAGTGAGCGTGCAGTGAAGGCAGAAAGTCGCGCAGCCGCTCTACATGTCGGCGATATTGCGCAACTTCCCGGTCAAGCTCGGGATCGTCGCCTCTTGGCGGCATCGGTTCGGCGCGCAGCTCCGCACCGGCGCGCAACAGTTCTGAGAGCAGCGAAGAAATATGTTCTGGAGTCGCTCCGGCTGGCCGCCCGGGCTGGGCCACCATACTGTCGAGCCAGAAGCTCAGGCGATGGTTGGTTCCCCGCAAGTTCTCGATGCGTGGCGGCATCATGCGTTCCAGTCTGCGTTAGAGATTGCTGGTGAGGAGACATCCGGTTCGGGGAGCGCGGCGGGCAGCGGCTTCGGAGTCGCCGTAACGCGTTCGACTTCCAGCCAGGCCTCATAAACCACCGCCAGCTGAGAGATTTGCTGCTCGATAATTCTTCCCGACTGCTTCATCTGAGCCTCGACCAGTCCAGCCCGAACGACGCCATAGAATCGAGCCAGATTTCTGGCCACTTCTCCGCCGCGCTCCATGTCGAGCGACCCCTGCAGTTGGGCAATCACCATGAGCGCATGATTGATGCCGCGGGTACGGGCTTCGATGTCGCCTTTTTCCAGCGCGATGACGGCTAGGCGAAGGTCCTCGATGGCCTGCTCGTAGAGGCAGATCACCAGACGCACTGGGCTGGCGCCCCGTACGGCCGCTTCGCGGTAGGAAGCCTTGGCATCCATATGGCTATAACCCCGAGGTGAGAGTGGGTTCGCTCGAGATCAGCTCACCTGTGGTGGAAGTGCCCGAGCCCAGCGTGCCCAGCGTCTCAGTGATCTCCTGCAAGAGCAGTGGATAGGCCTGCAGTGACGCGTTGACCGCGTCGTACTGGGAGGTTAGCGCGGTGGTCTCGCTGGTCAACTGGGCTTCAAAGTTCGCGATGGTGGTGGTAAGGTCGGAGTTTTCCGACTGATTTTGCGCCAGATCAACGTTTAACGGGCCTGACGTGGGGTCGGTCAGGTTGGTCAGGTCGGTATTGAAATTGTTGGCGAACCCGGTCCCTGAAGAATTCTGAAAAAAGTTCAGCACCGCCGACGGGTTAGCGGCCAGCACCTGCGCAAATGTCTGACCACTTGCGTTGGAACCCACGGTGAGCGTGCCGTCGTTATTCTGGTTAATGCCCAATGCGGCCAGGTTGACCAATCCTCCGTTGCCGCCAATGGCATAGGAGGAGTCGTTGAGAATGCTGGTCTGCAGCGAGCGCAGAGAAATATCCGATTCCAGGGGAGGAGCCGGCGTAGCTCCGGTCGGGTCTACGACATATTGGGAGTTGATGGTGCTGACTACGGTGTTGTAGGCGGAAACGAAGTTGTTTACGGCAGTCGTGATCTGGTTCTGATCGGGCGCCACGGTCAGCTGTACCGGATTGCCCGGCGATTGGCTGACCAGATTGAGCGTGACCCCTTGAATCGCGCCGGTCACAGTGTTGGTGCTGCTGCTGAAGGGCACGCCGTCGATGGTGAGCGACGCGTTCGCGCCGCCCTGCGGTGTGGCGAAACTCAGGGTCGTGTTGGTGTTGGTCGTAATTGCGAGGGCTCCGGCGCTGCCCGAACTTTGGCTCTGCAGAGAAAGCCGCGAACCACTGCCGTCGCTCACTACGCTGGCGGTTACTCCCCAATTGTTTGCGGTGCTCTGGGTGTTGATGTAGCTGGCCAGCGTGTTGAGCGTGTCATTGCTGCCCTGGGTGATCGGAATATCGTAAGTCGTCCCGCCACTTCCTCCCACCTGCAGCTGAACGTCGCCGGTGGTTTGTCCGCTCGACAGGAAGGAGGTATTGGCGCCAGCCGCGATGGGATTGGTGTAGAGCGTGCCGGTCGTGGCGAGGCTGGTCACCACGATTTGGTGAGTTCCGGCGATGGCCGAGTTTTGCGCCGTGGCCGACACTACGCCTGGGTTCGACGAGGTTGCGGCCTGCGCAGTGAGCGCTCCTGCGGGGTCGGCCAGCGCGGCGACAGCGGTCTGCAGGTTGGTGAGGTTATTTTCTTCCCCTTCGAGCAAGCCGTCTTGCGTTGCGAAAGCTGTTTGCTGCGCCTGCCACACGGACAATTGGCCGCTCTGCTCAGAAATAATCTGCTGCACCACGGAACTTACATCAATACCTTGTCCGGAGAGGATGGTAGATGGATTTAAGCTAACGCCCATGATCTTTTCCTCCTGCGATCTGGCGTGAACGGCTGCACTTTGAATTCACCCTCGGGGCAGAGGGCCCCTGCGCGCACTTTTTGTGCACAATGAATTTCCCCAGTTGAAGCAGTTCCTGAACTGGGAAATGAAGACGCGGCGCGCACTCCTCCGTCTTCGGGCGGAACATCCGCCGAAGGTGGAACTAAGGGTGCGCGACTCAAGCTCATATCGAGCTACTCAGATGGATAAAAAACCGGAGGGAGGCTCGCCAGCCTCCTTCCAAGCGTCAACTTACTGCAACAGCTTGAGCACAAGCTGCTGTTGCTGGTTGGCCTGGGCCAGAGCGGAGATGCCGGTCTGTTCCAGGATCGAGTATTTGGTGAGGTTGGCCACGACCGTCGGAATGTCGGCAGCGGTGATGGTGTTTTCTGCCGACGTCAGGTTCTGCACTTGACTGTTGATGACGGCGCTGGCCGCGGTCAGCCGGTTCGAGATTGCACCCAAAGTGCCACGCACGCTGGCCACGTTCGAGATTGCCGCATTGATCAGGGTCAACGCAGTTTGCGCGTCGGTTTGCGTGCTTAGATCCGTGGTAGCCAGGTTCACGGCGCTGCCGCCGCTGCCGTTAGTAATTCCTGTCGTCTGCAAGGCGCCAATAATTACCGCAATCTGGGCCGATCCGATGGCGGTCGAGTCACTCAGGAAAATGTTGGTGGCAGAGTTGGCGGTTGTCGTCGGGTTGGTTAAGGTTCCGACAACCGTGTCGGTAGTGGTTGCGCCCACCGCCAGGTTACCGTTGTTGTTGGGATCGGTAACCACCAGACTGCCCGCCGCGTTGAGGTAAGCTTCCAGGCCGGCCGGATCGGTGGCTGGGTTGTTGATGGCGCTGATGAGGGCTCCAACGGTTGAGCCGCCTACCGGCGCGGTGTAGCTGAAGGTCTTGCTTCCGGCAGTGAAGCTGGTGACGAGGCCGGCGGCGAGCACTGAGGCGGTGGTCAGTCCCGTAACGTTGCCGACGAGTTGGTTGGTATTGGGCGTGGCCGCGCCCACGGTGTTGGGCGTCGTGAAAACTGTAGGAGCGCCCGCCACCGGAGCCCCTAGCACAGTGTCGTCGGTAGTGACAGCAAGGTCGGCCCGATTCAATGGGTCGGTAACTTGAAGCGCGCCGCCGACCAATGCCGCTTGCACCCCAAGAGTGGAGCCGTTGATCGCGTTGATCAAGCTTTGCACAGTTGGAGCCGTGGAATCGGCGACGCTTGTGGTGCCCGTAATAGTCGCCGCGAAGCCGGTCACGGCAAGGTTGTTGTTGCCAGCGGTATCGGTGACTTGCAATTGCCCACCGACCAACGCAGCGTTTAAACCGGTGGCGGCGCCTCCGCCGACCAGGACGCCAGTGGTTGCAATCGTGCCACCGCCCGTGACGCTGGCACCAGTTGTGATCGCCGTGATCAGAGATTGCAGAGTGACCGCACCTGTGCCCACCGTGTAGGTCGTGGTAACGCCGCCTCGAGCGATTGACAGCACTCCGGAGGCAATCAGAGCAGTGGCCGCGGTGTTAGGACCGCCGCCGGCCGTGGTCTCAACGTTCGGGTTTGCCGGGCCGGCCGCTGCCGTATAAGTAAATGTTGCCCCACCCGCAGAGACCGTGGTGGCGTCGCCGACCGTCAGCGCCGTCTGCAGCGCCACGGGAGCGGTAGTCACATTATTCGCGCTATCGGCTGCGTTAAGGTTGGGCGCGGTGCCGCTCTGAAACACGGATTGTCCGTTATAGGTTGTGGCGGTGCCGATCTGGTTGATTTCTGCCAGGATGGACGAATATTGCGCCTGGATGGCGGTGCGTTGCTCGTTAGAAACTGTGCCTGTGGCCGATTCCGTCGCCAGTGTGATGGCAGTGTTGAGCAGGTTTGTGACCTGCGCGAGCGCACCATCGGCGAGTTGCAATTCGCCGACGCCGTCATTTGCATTCGACACGGATTGCGTCAAGGCGCTGATGTTGGCCTGCAACCCATTGGCAATGGCCAGGCCGGCGGGATCGTCGGCGCCGGAGTTGATGCGCGACCCTGAGGCCAGCTGCTCCAGTGTGTTGTTCAGGGAGGTGCTGGTCAGAGTAAGTTCATTTTCCGCCTGGAGCGACGGAATATTATTCAGAATTCCGAGAGGCATTGTATTTCTCCTTTATTTGAGTTGGTCCCGCTTACTTGGAACCGCCTCCCCAGCCTTGGATCTCTGCGGAGTTCCTGTTCCACCGCGTGCTCGGAACCCGAATGTCTGTTGTGTCCATCGGCAGTGCCCTCTTCCGCTTTAGTAACTTCATCCTAGTGAGCGGCTGTCCGACATAGCCCCAAAGTAACCGACACCCTTCCGCACAAACACAAGCCGTATTACTGCTTCGCCGATAGCTTCCCCTAGGGCACTGTGTGTCCTCGCATCTTGCGAGGGCGAAAGCTGAATGGGGAGAACATGATCTGGCTCACTCGTCTTAATAATCAGTCCTTGATCGTAAACTCCGATCTCATCAAATTCGTGGAGCAGTCGCCGGACACGCTCATCACTCTGGTCACGGGAGAAAAGATTGTCGTGCGGGAGAGCGCCGAAGACGTCCTGGCCGGCATCATCGAGTTCCGGCGCTTGGTTTTACAAGGCCTGCCCTCGGCATGGGATAGCTCTTCTTCGCACACCTTGCTCCCCAATCATCCTGAGGTCGGCAAAAGGGAGCCGGAGAGGTGAATCTCGATAAGGCCAGTCTCGGCGGGATCATTTTGGCTCTGGGAGGAGTTTTTGTCGGGCTCCGGCTCGAAGGCGGGAACCTGGGCCAGATCCTGCAGCCCACGGCCGCGATGATTGTGTTCGGTGGAACGCTCGGAGCGGTGATGCTTCAGTTTCCCCTGCCCACAATTCTGCACGCCTTCCGGCAACTGGGCTCGGTTTTCGTCAATCCGCAGCGCGACCCGCAAGCCATCATTCAGCAGCTGGTGCAATACGCGCAGAAGGCACGCCGCCACGGCATCGTCTCTCTGGATGCGGAGTTGCCCGAAATCGAAGATCCCTTTCTGCGGAAGTCCTTAATGTTGGCCGTTGATGGCACCGAACCTCAGGAGCTGCGCAAGATGATGGAACTTGAACTCGACAATCAGGCCGAGTATGAAGACCAGGTTCCCCAGGTATTTGAGTCTGCCGGCGGCTTCGCTCCGACCATCGGCATCATCGGAGCGGTGCTTGGGCTGATCCAGGTGATGCAGCATCTGGACAAGATTGACGAAGTCGGGAAAGGTATCGCGGTCGCTTTCGTGGCCACTGTCTACGGAGTAGGTTCCGCCAACCTTCTTTACCTTCCAATGGCGGGAAAGATGAAACTACGCATTCGCGACGAACAGATCATGCGAGAAATGAAGCTCGAGGGCGTGGCATCGATCCTCGAAGGCATGAACCCGCGGATGCTCGAAACGAAGCTGTTGGGTTTCCTGGTCGAAGCGAACCAGGCCGGCGATCAGAGGGACGAGGCTAAAGAATGAGACGCCGCCGCAAACGCTCGCGCGCCAACGCTAACCATGAACGCTGGCTGGTGTCCTATGCGGACTTCATTACTCTGCTCTTCGCTTTCTTTGTGGTTTTGTACTCTTCCGCGCAGGTCGACGAGAAAAAGGTCGGCAAGCTGGCTATGGCCATCCAGATTGCGTTTCAGGAGATGGGCGTTTTCCCCGCGTCGACCACGCAAGTGCCACTCGACTTGAATGAACCGATGCCTTTCAGCACGGTGCAGGCCATCGAGAACGTGAAACACAGCGCCGAACTAGATCGGATTGCTTCGTCGCCGGAGGATTCCCTGTCCGGCTCATTTTCCCAAGAGACCGATCTCGCCACCTTGCAGAGCGAATTGCAGGATGCTCTGCACAATGAGATCGCGCGGCATGAGGTGGCTCTGCATCGCGAAGCAGATGGCTTGGTGGTGAGCCTTCGGGAATCCGGCTTCTTCGCCAGCGGTTCGGCGAACATCAAGCCGGAGTCCCTGTCAGCGCTGGATCGCATCGCCTCGATCCTATCCATTCGAACCTGCAGGCTGCGCATCGAGGGGCACACTGACAATGTGCCGATTCACACGGCTCAGATGGCCTCTAACTGGGAGCTTTCAACCGCCCGGGCGACGGAACTGATTCGTCTTCTTATTGTGCGTTACCGCTTCGCGCCCCCGCGGCTCTCGGCCGCGGGCTACGCGGAGTATCACCCGATCGCGAGCAATCTCACCGCCCAGGGGCGGGCGCAGAATCGCCGCGTGGACATCGACATCCTGGGCGCACAAGCGGCAAAATCCTCGGCCCCTGCTCCGCATTTCGACCGAAGCCATCGCCCTTGATGAAGTGACCTGCAGTTAAAGTGCACGCGTTCCTCTGCCGATGAAACTCGTGTTGGATGCGTGTCCATTCCGCGAGGGTCTTCCCGCACTGATATCACAGATCGCTGCTGCGGCAGCGCCGAAAGGTTTCGCGTGACTTCTGCGCCCTCGCTGCAACCGATTGCCGGCCCGACCGGCCCGCCTGAACCCGACCTGGTGCGTATTCGCGATTTGATCTATAAGGTGGCCGGGATTTTTCATCCGGACAACAAACTCACCCTGTTACAAGACCGTTGCTGGCGCCGTATGAAGGAACTCAAGATGAAGACTCTGCGCGAATATCTCGAGTGCCTCACTCTCGGTCCGGTCCGGCAGACGGAATTGATCTCTTTGCTCAATGACATTGCAATCGGTGAAACCTGCTTTTTCCGCAACCAGCAGCAGCTCGATGCTCTGCGCCACATCGTGATACCGAACATTCTTCGCTCCAAATCCCAGCTTCCGCAGCGCCGCCTTCGCATCTGGAGTGCTGGCTGTTCCACCGGGGAAGAACCTTACACGCTCAGGATGTTGCTATTGGACCAAGCCCACACCTTGCTCAAAGACTGGTCCATCGAGATTCTCGCCACCGATCTCAACGAGCGCTCTCTGGCCCATGCCAAGGAGGCCGTCTACGGCAACTACAGCACGCGCAACCTCACAGCCGCGTCACGCAGCAAATACTTTCTTCCGCAAGGTGATCTGCTCCAGGTTCGTCCCGCAGCCCGTTCCAACATCAGCTTCAGCCGGCTCAATCTCTCAGACGATGCGCGCATGACGTTCATGAAAGGCATGGACGCCATTTTCTGCTGCAACGTATTGATCTACTTTGATCTGATTTCCAAGCGGCGGGTCATTCAGCATTTCTTCAATAACCTCCTGCCTCACGGATATCTTTTTCTGGGCCGTTCGGAGTCTCTTTACGGCGTGAGCGACGACTTCCGCCTGGTGCATTTGCCGGGAGCGACTGCGTACGTGAAAGCGGAACGCTCGCCGACAGGGGTCATCACGATATGACAACCGCACCCGTGGGCAAACAAGTCCTGCTGCAGCGGCTTGACGGATTGCGGCAGATTCCAACCATCCCGGCGGTCCTCGCCCCTTTGCTGAAATATCTGCAGCAGCCGGTCGAGCAGCTCGACGTGCAAAAAGTGACAGACCTCCTGGCGCAGGACAAATCCCTCGCCGCGCAATGCCTGCAGATGGCGAACTCCCCACTGTTTGGGCGATGGCATAAGGTCGAGTCGCTGCACGGGGCGGTAGTCAGTCTGGGATTTCATCACGTCAGCGATATCGCCATGTCGTGCGGCGTCTTGAACATGCTGCCGGGAGGCAATACCAGCCTCGATCCAGTCATATTTTGGGAGCACTCTCTGGGATGCGCGCTGGTCTGCCGCCACCTGGCGCGCAAGATCAATCTGGCCGATCCCGAGAAGGCATATCTTGCAGGCCTTCTCCATGACCTGGGAATCATCGTCAACCTCTGGGTTCTGCCTCAGGAATTCCGCACGGCCTACGAGATAGCCAAAGCTGAAGAGATTCCACTGCACGAAGCCGAGCAGAAATCCCTGGGATTCACGCACTGTGACAGCGGGCGCCTGCTCGCCGAAAGCTGGGGGCTTGCTCCCGATTTGATCGAGGTCGTGACCTTTCATCATTTCCCAGAGAAATCATCTCAGGATGTGGGATTAGTCGCCTTGGTGCACATCGCCGACTTGCTTTGCCGCATGAGCGGTTTAAACCACGGCTATGTCGAAGCGCGACAAGTCAATCTGTTCGAGGACGCAGGCTTTGCTCTTCTGGCGCAAAGTTGTACGTCAGTCGAGGACTTTGACTGGGCCCGCCTTACCTTCGAACTGGATTCCTATCTGGAGGAAGTTCACAGCCTGGTCCGCACCATTTACCGCACATGAACACTGAATCTAAAGATTCGCGAATCAAGGTGCTGATCGTTGACGACAGCGCCTTCATGCGCACTGCACTCTCGCATATCGTAGGTCACGACCCCAGCCTTTGGGTCGTTGGCACGGCGACTAGCGGGATCGAAGCCCTGCAGAAAATTGTGGCCCTTGATCCTGATGTCATTACGCTTGATTTGGAAATGCCCGGACTCGATGGTTTGGAGACTCTCCGCCGCATCATGGCCGAGTTTCCACGCCCGGTCATCATGGTGAGTTCGGCCACTCTGAGCAGCGCGGAATCAACCTTCATGGCCCTTGCGGCAGGGGCATTCGACTATGTGCCCAAACAACTCTCCGCCGCCTCGCTGGATATTTCTCATATCGGTGAGGATTTAATAGCCAAGATCAAGGCCGCCGCCGAGTCGCGGAGTTTACGAGATGGTCTCAACCTGCAGCGGAAGCCTCCCCGCGCGGCGGACCCAACCACCAGGAAGGTAGCGCACGGCATTCCAGCTATCATTGCTCTCGGCATCTCGACCGGAGGGCCAAAGGCCTTGCAGGAAATCCTGCCGACTCTTCCAGCCGACCTCCCGGTTCCGATCCTGATCGTGCAACACATGCCGGTTGGTTTCATTGCTGCTTTCGCCAAAAGACTGAACAGCCTTTGTGCACTCACCATATGCGAGGCTCCCCACGGAGCAGTGGTTCAGCCAGGAGTGGTCTACCTTGCTCCAGCGGGATTTCAGATGACGGTAGACCGTCTTGCCGACTCGCGTACGATTATTTCCCTTTCCGGCAAAGCGGAGAATCAGGTCCACGTTCCGTCCGTCGATGTCCTGATGCAATCCGTCGCCTCCGCATTTCATTCCGAAGCTATGGGCATCATCATGACCGGTATGGGAGCGGACGGAGCGCAGGGGATGAAAGCCATTCATCGCGAGGGTGGCATCACAGTGGGCCAGGACGAGCCGAGTTGTGCGGTCTACGGCATGCCTCGCGTGTGTGCGGAGATGGGAATCCTCGACCGGGTGGTGCCGCTATCCCAGATTCCTCATGAGATTCTGCAATCCACGCATTACCGGAAGAGGAACGCGGGCTAGAGCATCCTTCCGAATCGGCCGGCTTGTCCAACACCTCGCGAACCCTGCTCAACAGAGTGCGGATCGAAAAAGGCTTGGGCAAATACTCCCGGCCGTGGCGGGTTAATTCATGGTCGGTGAGTTGCTCTGTATAGCCGCTCATCAGCAGAACCCGGGTGCTCGGATAAAGGCTGGTGAATTCAGCGGCCAGTTCGCGGCCACTCATGCCGGGCATGACCACATCGGCAAGCAGAAGATCCGGCGCAAGGCGTCCCCGGTATGCCAACGCTTCTTCCGCGCTTTCGGCAATCACCAGCCTGTAGCCGGCGGACTCCAGAACTTCGGCCGTCACCTTCCGCACAAAGGCTTCGTCTTCGACGAGGAGAATGGTCTGTGGCCAGCACTGGCAGATCGCGGCGAATGCCACGGCGGCCATCGTTTCGCTGGATAACGTTTCTCCAATCATTGCTCCGCCACGTCGCCACTCCTAGATTGCTTTCCATCCAGCAGATCAAATGCCATCCTTTCGATTCGGTGCAACAGAACTGCAAAGGAAAGCCAAACAGCGACTTAGCGTCTTCAGCTGCATCGTGTGAGGCGGCGTGTCTAGCTAACAGGAGTTCGTTCCGGGAAGCCGGACGCGAACCAGTTCCTATCTGGGAGATCGTCCCGAGAAGTCCCACGGCTGTTTTCGCACCCTCGCTTATTTGGGGCTGGTGAGTATGGTTCCGTTTGGATCCAGCAAAAGCTTGTGTGCCCCCGCCGGCACGGATAAATGAAACGGAGTTTCGGACCCGTCGGCGAAAACTCGCCCCACCAGCACCGGAGTCTTGCCAGCGACCACTGCGTACAGAGGAACGAACGTTACCAGATCTTCCGGCGCATCCTTCTGCAATATCACGCCGCTTACAGTGGCAGTATTGGCCTTCGCAGTGAACTTGACGCCCTGCAGCTCCAGTCTGGGCAGAGAAGTGCCGTTCACCCAACCCTCCAGAAACCAGTCGAGCGAAGCTTTGCCTTCATAGCGTAACGAGGGCGGCAAATCCTCTGCAAAAACATTCAGCAGTTCCCTGGTGCTGATGGTTTTTCCTTCATAACGCTCACGAACCTTGCGCAGAGACCGCACAAAAGGTTCTTCCGCGGTCCCGCTGCTCCGGTCTTTTTGCCCAACATTCTCTGCACCCTCCTGCAGCATGGAGCGCAGCATGTGAAACAGCCACGTCCCCCTTCCGTAACTGATGGCTTCATAAGCCTCGGGAAAGTGAGACGAAAGCAGCCGGCCTCCCAAGGTTACGGGCCCGGCATCCTCGAGAGAGCTGCCGTTTTTATTTTTTTCGACCAAATCCCGCCGATATTGCTCCATGACCTGGCGGAAGCCTGCCGGGTTTCTCTCCTGCAGCATCATCAAGGAGCAATAATTGGCCAGACCTTCGGAAAACCACTGGTCACGATAGGTAGCCCATAAGACCAAGTCTCCCCACCACTGATGTGCGGCTTCATGGGCCGGAATCTGTTCCCCAACCAATGCGCCAGTTGGGCTCATATGGAGGTTTTCACGCTCTGCCTGATCGAGGAAGGCATATGACGACAGGAAGATCAGCCCCGGCCAACCTTGGCTTTCCCGTCCTGGCACCTGAGTCAGCGCCAGTTGACTGTATGGAAACGGACCGAACCGCTCCGCATAGTAGCGGATGGCTCGGGCTGTAAACTCCGCCACGGCGGTTGCGTTTCGCGCCGGTGAGGGCGAGGGCGGAGGGGTAATTAGCTCGGGAGAGGCGTGAGGCCGTGACGTGGGATTCGAATCTATTCCAAGGGTTGGCGGCGGGCTGGGGAAGTCTCGTTCCACGCCGCTCGTAGCATAGGTTTCTACCACAACATTCCCGGCCTGTGCCGTTCCTCGAACGTATTTTCCCAGGTCGAACCCTGCTACCGGGATGGGCCGCTCCGAGACCCAGTGCCCCACTTGCTCACCATCTATGCTCGGCGGAGCAGGTTGTGAGGACGTTGTCGAAGGTGTGACGAGCGGCTCCGGTTTGCCCGTTGCTAAAAGCGTCCAACCCGCCGGATAGTGGAAGGTAAGATCGAAATCCGCCATAGCCATCCCACGATTGGGATACCATGTGCCCCGCGCTCCCACGTAGAGCAAACCTCTGCCCGCCTCAGCCAACACCTCTCCACCGTAAACAAAACGCAGGCTGATCTTTTGTCCTTTCCGTGCCGGCTGGGGCAAAATCACGGCCACCAGGTCGTTGCCGCTGCGTGCCAGCCGCGTGCCTTCCACCGCAGGGTTATGGATGAATTCCACAGCCCTGCCGTCGGCCTCGACCGTTTGGACCTGCAAAAAGCGTGAGAGTTCAAACACCAGAAAGCGCGATCCGCCGCGCACCACATCGAGCTGCAAAGTCACGTCACCATCCACTTCCTTGGGTGGTTTCACCCGCGCATCGATGACGTAGCTGCGCACCCGAACCGGATCTCCCCGCGACTCCGTTTCCGCCGGCAGCGCGTGCGGAATTTCTTTTCGAGCCACGGAATTCCGTTTCGCAGCTTCGGTCGAGAACGAAGTCCAGACGTCGTAATACAGGTTTCCGTCCTCGCCAGTTCTGCTTTGTCCGGCCTCGACTTGTTCCCCGGCGGTGGAATCGAAAACGACGTCGAACACGCCAAGTTTGTTTCCCTGCAGCCGGGCATGAAACATGTGGTCGTCGGGGTCCGGGGCGTAGGTGGAGGGCGAATCTTCGGAGGTGTTCTCGCCCGCGATCGGTAGCATGCCGCTGAAACTGGCCAGCAACCTCATCGCATCCGACTGCGCGAGGGTGCGGGCCGTCTGGTCCCAGCGTGCGGCAAATCCTGACGCATCTTCCGGCGCCCTGAGGCCCGGTTGCAAATCGGCGGCAGTATTATCGTTGAAACGGAAATAGGCGGTCGAGAAGCGCTCCTCCAGAATTGCCATGCCCGTGAACAGGCTCATGGCTTTTCGCTCTACGTCGTTTGGCGGGGCCAGCAGCAGTTCTCCGTCGCCCTCAAAAAATGCCCCCGTAATCCTGCCCAGCACATCCTTCGTGAAAGCAATGGAGCCGTCGTCCAGAGTAATATGAATCGCGTCTCGATCCAGAGACGCGTCCCGCACCTTGAATACCCGGTCTGGATCCAAACCGACGCTACTGAGCTGCAGGTAGAGGGACTCGCCCGGTCCAGGTTGCCGCGCTTGTGCGGGAGCCGCTTGTGCCGGAACGGTTGGGGCCGGATCTGCTTGCGCACTGCACGCTCCCGGGAATGCGAAAGCCGCAAGGCATGCGGCCAGAATCACGCGAACTGCGCATGAAATCGCTGGTACTTTCGTTACGTGGGTGTGTGCCCTCACTGTTGCTAGAATGCGCTTCAATGCGGCTTCGTGTCACTACTCTGTTAGCTATGATGCTTGTGTTCGCCTCGGCGGCATCCGCTGACACCATCCATTTGAAGAACGGCCTTACCATCGTGGCCGACCACGTCCGCGAAAATGGCACTCACTACGAGTACGACATCGGCGACGACAGCTACGCCATTCCCAAGAACGCGGTAGACCACGTCGAAGGTGGCGGCATGCCCGCCGCGGCGCCATCGGGCGCGGCCAAGACCGGCGATCTTCCTGTATTCGTTCCGGTTGACAGTCTTGCGAACGAAGGTGACCTGCCCAAGACAATCGTCAAGGATGGCAAAGTTGACACCGACGCTCTGGCGAAACTCGAGGGCAAGGACAACGCCGAGTTGGGCGCCACCGCCGACTTCATTGCCGGCAAATTTGAATTCGAGCACGGCGATATCGATCAAGCCCGCCGCTATTTCGAAAGCGCTCTGCGCTTTCAGCCGGAGAACGCAACCGTCCTTATCTATTATGCCGCTCTGCTGGTGCGCACCGGCAATCCTTCTCAGGCCCTTACCTATGCTCAGCGTGCGGTGCGAGCCGCGCCCCAGTCAGCCGACGCCTACACGGTTCTAGGTTATGCGCAGCAGGCCTGCGACCGCACCAAAGAAGCCATCGCCTCGTGGAAGCATTCCCTCGAACTGCGACCCGATCCCGCCGTTCAGCAATACCTGGCGAAAGCACAGCGCGAGCAGAATGCGGAAACCGATTTCACCCAGCGCGAATCCAGCCACTTCGTGCTCCACTACGAAGGCAAGCAGACTTCTGAGGATTTCCGCGGACAAATCATGGCCGCGCTCGAATCGGACTACGACGATTTGGCGCGCGATTTGGGCACGCCCCCGCGCGACAATATCCTGGTGACGCTCTATACGGAACAAGCTTTCTTTGACGTTACCCGCGCCCCCGCGTGGTCCGGAGCGCTCAACGACGGTAAGCTCCGCATCCCCATCAGCGGCCTTAATTCAATGACACCCGAGCTGGCCCGGGTTTTGAAGCATGAACTCGCTCACTCCTTTATCAACCAGCTTTCCGGCGGCCGTTGCCCGCCCTGGCTGCACGAGGGCATCGCCCAGCTGATGGAACCGAAATCTTTAGGCACCGACGGGCATCTGTTGGCCCAGTTGTTTAAGACCCAGCGCAACATCCCCTTGAATGCGCTGGAAGGCAGCTTTCTGAGTTTTTCTGGCAGCCAGGCCTCCCTGGCCTACGCGGAATCGCTAGCCGCGGTTTCCTACATTAACGATTCCTACGGGATGGGTGACATTCAGCGGATTCTGCAGCGCCTCAGTGAAGGCAGTTCCACGGAAGCGGCGCTGCGTGCCACCATTCATTCTGACTACGGCCAACTCGAGTCCGAGCTTGGAAAGTATCTCAGCGACAAGTACGGCGACTGACCATAATCCGGCATAGCCCGTTCGATCCATTTGCCCGCCGCCATCTCTTATGCTAGTTTCCCCTCTGGCCTAAGACTCGAATGTGCGCCCTATTTCAGTCCCGTACCCCAGCCCCTCCGCCAGTGGTAGAGCCCGTCCCCAGCGAGTTTCCGAAGATGGAGGGCGCGGAGATTGCGGCCACCACCTACGGGCAAAGAGTCGCCGGCGATTTCTACGACTCACTGCGAGTCAGCCCGGAGCGAATTTTGTTCGGCCTGCTCGACGTAGCGGGACGCCGCGAAAACAATCAGCAAATCCTGGCAGCTGCGCAAAAGATCTTTCGCACCCTCGGAGCCGAACTGTTTGCGCCGCCTGACA
>JBAWCJ010000293.1:0-10033 GCA_049590215.1 Candidatus Sulfotelmatobacter sp.
AGCCCGGAGCGAATTTTGTTCGGCCTGCTCGACGTAGCGGGACGCCGCGAAAACAATCAGCAAATCCTGGCAGCTGCGCAAAAGATCTTTCGCACCCTCGGAGCCGAACTGTTTGCGCCGCCTGACATCAACGAATCCGAGGCCATGACCACGCTCTCTCTTCGACTCAACCGCGGAATCATGGATGCCGCGGCGGGCGTTCACTCCTGTCCCGCATTCATCGGCTGCTACAACGAGAGATTTGGCACTCTCTGCTATACCAACGCGGGGCACACTCCGGGTCTTGTCCGCGACAGCACCGGCATCACCGAATTGGCGTCTACGGGCCTGCCGCTCGGCCTTTTCTCTCACGCCACCTCCGAAGCGCCTACGATTGGCCTTGAGAAAGGAGCGGGTCTTCTCCTGGTTTCGCGGGGAGTGGTTGAGGGCAAATGCAGACAGGACAAGTCGGATGACCTGGAATTCGGCTTGGAGCGCGTCAAAGAGCGTTTGCAGGCCAATCCTTCTCAGAGCGCTGAAGCTCTCAGCGCATCCGTGTTGAATGCCGTTGGGGAGTTCACCTGCGAACCCCTGGTTCCGGACGACATGACCGCCCTCGTCTTTGTGCGCAATTCGTAGAACAAACGGCTCCAGCAACCTGTCCAACGAGCAAGCGCATCAAAGTATGCAGTCAGCCATTTACCAGCCAGAAAATGACCGGCCAGAAGTAGTAAAATACCCCGACGGCTTTTGCCTGTAAGTTCTGGCAAACGGCCCACAGAAAATCCTATGAAGAGATTGGTTCTGATACTTACTGCCATGGCATACCTGTCCGCGCTCGCTGCGGGCCAGACAGGCCAGGTTGTCGAAGAAATTGTTACGCGAGTGAACGGACAGATCATTACCCGGTCAGAGTATGAGCGCAGCAAAGACCAGCTCAGGGATGACGTCAAGCAGCAGGATCCGGCCAACGCCGACAAGCTCTATGCCGAGCGTGAAAAGGACGTCCTGCGCGATCTCGTCGACCAGCAGCTTCTGCTGGAAAAAGGCAAGGACCTGGGAATCACCGGCGACACCGAGCTGATCAAGCGCCTCGACCAGATGCGCAAAGACATGAAGCTCGAAACCATGGAAGAGCTGGAGAAAGCCGCCACCGCCCAGGGCATTTCCTACGAAGACTTCAAACAAAATCTGCGAAACCAGATCATCACGCAAAAGGTAATCGGCGAAGAAGTTGGCTCTCACCTGAGCATCAGCAAAGAGGAAGAGCAGCAGTTCTACAACGAGCACAAGAGTGAACTGGAGCAACCAGAATCGATAAAGCTTAGCGAGATCCTGATTGCTCCGCAGAAGGCAGCCGCCTCCCCCGTCGCAGGCGGCGACACTGCCAATACGCAAGATGCCGCCAGCGACTCAGCCAAACAAGCTGCGGAGACTGCAGCCCTGGCTGCGGCCGAGGCCAAGGCCAATGATGTGCTCAAGCAGATTCGTGCGGGAGCCAACTTTGAAGACATGGCAAAGAAGTTTTCTGATGGTCCTTCGGCGGCGCAGGGAGGAGATCTGGGAGCATTCAAGCGCGGTACTCTTGCCAAAGAGCTGGAAGACCGGACGTTCGCGATGAAGTCCGGCGAGGTCACCGACGTGATCCGCACCAAGCAGGGCTACGTCATCTTGAAGGTTACCAACCACCAGATGGCTGGCGTTCCTACCATGAAGGAGATCGAGCCAAAAATCATGGATGCTTTGTATTATCAAAAACTGCAGCCCGCGCTGCGCGCCTATCTGACCAAACTGCGTGAAGACGCTTACATCGACTACAAAGATGGATATATCGATTCCGGCGCCAGCCCCAACCAGACCAAACCCATTGAAACGGCTACGGCCAAGGCGACCGACACCAAGAAGCTGAAGAAGAAAAAGAAGCTCGGTGTTCTCTAGGCGTTCCGCCTCGCTTTGCGCCGTCGTTGCACTTTCTGATTTACACTGATGAAGAGCATGAAAGAGTTCTACATCAGCGAGTGCGCCCGCCACGAAAACAAGATCATCACCTCCAACTTTGTCGTGGTCAGCAAGCAGATCAAGCCCAAGAAAACGGGTGAACCCTATCTCGCCCTGACCCTCAGCGACCGCAGCGGGCAGCTCGATGCCAAAATGTGGGACAACGTGGAAGAAGTGCTCAACGCCTTCGAGCAGGATGACTTCCTCAAGATTAAAGGCCTGGTCAACAAATATAAGAACCGCTTCCAGCTCACCATCCACAAACTACGCAAGCTCGGCGAATCAGAGATCGAATTCTCCGACTATCTTCCCAAAACCACGAAGAATATTGACGAACTCTGGCAGACGCTGGCCGGCTTCGTTGCGTCTTTTCAGAATCCTTACCTTAAGTCTCTGTTGCAGGCCTTCATGTCTGACCCGGAGATCGCGGCCGCCTATCGCAATGCACCTGCCGCCAAGACGCTGCATCATGCCTATATCGGCGGCCTGCTCGACCATGTGGTCTCGCTGTTTCGCTCCTGCGATCTGGTCAGCCAAAACTATCCTCAGGTCAATCGAGATTTGCTGCTGACCGGCGCATTCCTGCACGATATCGGCAAGATTCATGAGCTCGCCTACAATCGCTCGTTTTCCTACACAACGCGCGGCCAGTTGCTCGGTCACATGATCATCGAACTGGAGATGCTGCAGGCGAAGCTCGCGATGGTCCCGGACTTTCCCGTCGAACTCAAGACCCTGCTTGAGCACTTGATCATCAGCCACCACGGCCAGTACGAATTCGGTTCGCCCAAGCTGCCCATGTTTCCCGAGGCACTCCTGCTGCACTACATGGACGACCTGGATTCCAAAATGGAGGCCATGCGCGCCCAATTCGAGCGCGAGGCCGACCTCGAAAGTCCCTGGACCAGCTACAACGCTTCTCTCGGACGCCCGCTGCTTAACAGCGCCAAGTTTCTCGCTCCGAAGCCTGCCGTTCCTCCCGATGATTCTTCGTCTGTCGCTGAGGCTGAGGCTGAAGCGGAATACGCCAGCGAGTCCAGCGAAGAAGCCCCCACGCTGCCCGGCTTAAAGCCTTAGCTTTCGTTCCCGACGGAGAATAGCGGCGCATGCTCGACTTCAGCCGATTCGAACTGCTCACCTTCGACTGTTACGGAACTCTCATCAACTGGGAGGAAGGAATTCTCGGCTGCCTCCACCGCCTGCTCGCGGCCCACGGGAAGGACACAGACGATGCGACCATCCTTCAGCTCTACGGTGATTTCGAAGCGCGCGCTGAGCAGGGAGAGTTTCGCCGCTACCGCGAAGTTCTTCAATCCGTAGTGCGGCAGTTCGGACAACAACTCGGGTTCAAGCCCACCGACGAGGAAACCCGCTCGCTGCCAGAGTCACTGAAAGAATGGAAGCCGTGGCCAGATACCGTAACCGCGCTTCGCGAACTCCACAGCCGCTTTCGATTGGCCATTATTTCTAACGTGGACGACGATCTCTTCGCTGCAACGAAGCCTCGGCTTGGAGTGGAGTTTAGTCAGATCATCACGGCCCAGCAGGCAGGAGCCTACAAGCCGTCATTGAAGATTTTCGAACTCGCGTTGAGCCGCGTCGGCGTTCCCGCTCACCGCATTCTGCACGTCGGCCAGAGCATCTATCACGACGTGCTGCCAGCCCAGTCGCTCGGCTTGGCCACAGTCTGGGTCAACCGGCCATCAGCGCGAGCCGGCGTGGGCGCCGTGAAGGCAGTCGAGGGACATCCGGACCTGCAGGTTTCCAGTCTCGCGGAGTTGGCAGCCGCTTGCGCGAAGCCGTGAGCCTTTCCACTCCCGGTTGTCATCCTGAGCGCAGCGGGGGATCCTGGTACTAGCTGGCGGTGACAACAGTGATTGCGCAGGCGAGAACCAAGATCCCTCGCTTGCGCTCGGGATGACAAAGTTACGGTCGCCAGGAATCGTTTAGAAGTTGGCGGGAATCTTCACAACCCTCTTCTGGATCGCCCACATGACGAGTTCGGCCTTGTTGTGGATGCCGAGCTTGCGCATCAGATTGAACTTATGCGCGTCCACGGTTTTGCTGCTCAGCCCCAGAACTGTGGCCGCCGCGCGCACCGTTTTTCCCTCCGCCAGCAGTTTTAATACTTCGCGCTCGCGAGCGGTGAGTGCACGTTCCGATCGAAACAATTTTTCAACGGGAGGATGCGGATCAGTCACGGAGCCCTCGTCCGAACCGTTCGTTCGAGCGCCGCTGCGCGAGTTCCGAACCATCTCCACCAGCTCTTGAGCCGAAGTCTGCCGCACGGCACAGCCGCCAGTGGCGGCCCGCAGGCTGACAAACGGAGAGCTATCCCGGTCCTGCATACTCAAGAACACTATCTTGGTTTGGGGAGATTCCCGCGTCACAAGTAGCTCTGCTTCCGTTGCAGCCAGCCCAAACGTACCAGTATCTGCGACCAGCACATCGGGCCGGAGCTCGTAAACTTTGCGCAGGCACTCCGCCGCGTTGCCGGCCTCGCCGACCACGTCAATGTCAGGCTCGTCTTCCAATAAACGCCGCAGACCTTGCCGCAGCAGCACATGGTCGTGCGCAAGCAGACAGCGGATTTTGCTGCCAAAAAAAATCACTTGTTTGAATCTGTGCGTGGGGGCACACAGTTCTCCTTTGTTTGGCCAGAGAGTTTGCAAAATGACGCGGGCGACTGGGTAGAACCAGAACTACACGAGAATATGAATGTGGGCTATTGTAGCAATCATTTGCAGTCCTGTGCCTATCAAAATCCGCAGCGGGAGTGCTTTTTCTTGCCACCTCAGGAAATGCGGCTCTTTAATCTCCATCAGGAAAACTCCAGTGCGACGCCGCATCAGGTAAAATCGAGCACTTATGCTGCGCTACTTCACTGCCGGAGAATCTCACGGCGAAGCTTTGGTCGCTTTCGTCTCAGGCCTGCCCGCGGGGCTAAAAGTGGACCAGACTTTTCTCGACCGTGAACTCTGGCGCCGGCAGCAGGGCTATGGCCGCGGCGGGCGCATGAAGATTGAGCGCGACGCTGCTCACATCCTCTCCGGCGTGCGTCACGGCATGACGATTGGCTCGCCTGTTTCGATTCAGCTGGAAAACCGCGATTGGAAAAACTGGCAAGAGTCCTTGCCCGTCGGCGAAGGTGATCCCGCGCGTCACAAGCGAGTAGCATCTCCGCGGCCCGGACACGCCGACCTTGCGGGCGCGCTGAAATACAACTTTCCCGAGGCTCGCTACGTCCTTGAGCGCGCCTCAGCCCGCGAATCGGCAGCCCGCGTCGCCATTGGCGCCCTGGCCAAGACTTTCCTGCGCGAACTCGGCATCGAAGTTCTCAGCCACGTCGTCGCCGCCGGCAGCGTAGCGCTGCACCAGGAAGTCGCATGGGAGCAGATTCAAGCGCTTTACATTCAGGAAGAAATCTTGCTGAATTGTGCCGACAAGGAAACCGAGCAGCGCATGAAAGACGAAGTCGACAAGGTTCTCAAGACCGGCGACTCGCTGGGAGGAATTTTCGAGGTGGTCGCTCACGGCGTCCCACCCGGCCTGGGCACTTACGCGCAGTGGGACGAGCGCCTGGACGCCCTGCTCGCCGGCGCCGTCATGTCGTTGCAGGCGGTGAAAGCGGTCGAGATCGGCTCGGGTGTCACGGCAGCCGCGTCTCCCGGTTCAGCTGTGCACGATGAAATCGGCTACGGCAAGGGATCTACCGCCGAATCCGGTTTCACCTCATTTACCCGTTCGCGCAACAACGCTGGTGGAATCGAAGGCGGCGTTTCCAATGGACAGGAGATTCGCGTCCGCGGCTACCTGAAGCCGATTTCCACGTTGCGCCGTCCACTGCAGTCGGTCGATTTCGCCACACGCCAACCCGTAAGCGCGGCTTATGAGCGCTCCGATGTTTGTGTAGTCCCGGCCGCTGGCGTCGCAGCTGAGGCCATGGTTGCGCTGACTCTGGCCCGCTGCGCTCTCGAAAAATTCGGCGGCGACTCCATGGGAGAAACGCTGCGCAATTTCCAGGGTTACTGCCTGCAACTGAAAAATTACTGATTCCAACTGAAATGATCTATCCCATTGTTAAATTCGGAAATCCCGTCCTCGAAAAGCCGGCCGAGAAAGTCACAGTCTTTGACGAAGACCTGAAGAAACTGGTAGAGGACATGTTCGAGTCGATGTATGCCGCACGTGGTGTGGGGCTGGCCGCTCCGCAGATCGGTATCTCGCGCCGCATCGCCGTCGTTGACGTCACGTTCAAAGAGGACCCGGACGCCAAACTGGTCCTCATCAATCCTGAGATCATTCACAAGGAAGGCCGACACGCCCAAAGTGAAGGCTGTCTCAGCATCCCTGATTTCCGTGAAAACGTGACGCGCGCGCAAGTGGTAACGATCCGTGCCCAGGATTTGACCGGGCAGGTCTTCGAGAAAATCGGCGACGACCTGCTGGCCCGCGCCTTCCAGCACGAAACCGATCACCTCAACGGCAAGCTCTACATCAGCCACATCAGCGCGCTCAAGCGTGACTTGATCAAGCGCAAAATTCGCAAGCTGGTCAAAGCGGGGGAATGGTAGAAGATTGAGTCATTGGGAGATTGAGTCAATGAACCGATGATTCAATGTGTCAATGATTCAATCCCTCAATCTCGTCTTTTGCGGTACGCCGGGCTTTGCTGTGCCTACACTAGATAAACTAGTCGACGCTGGATTCCACATCAGTCTCGTAGTCACGCAGCCGGACCGTCCCAAAGGCCGCGGTCTCGAACTTGTTTCTTCCCCAGTCAAGCGGCGTGCGTTGCAGATGGGATTGCCGATCGCTCAGCCTGAAAACATCAAAAACAACGACGCCTTCCGCGCACAACTCACCGCTCTCAAACCCGACGCCATCATCGTGGTCGGTTACGGCCGCATCATTCCGCAATGGATGCTCGATCTCCCTCCTCTCGGCAATATCAATCTCCACGCTTCGCTTCTGCCGAAATACCGTGGCGCCGCGCCGATCCAGTGGGCGATCGCGCGAGGCGAAACCGCGACCGGGGTCACCACAATGAAAATCGATGCCGGCCTCGATACTGGCGACATTCTCCAGCAGCAGGAGATTTCCATTGCTTCCAACGACACGGCAGAGACGCTGGCTCCGAAGCTCGCGCCCGCGGGCGCGGAACTCATGGTCGAAACCCTCCGCGGATTGCAAGCCGGCAGCATCCATCCGCGACGGCAAGATCAGACCCTGGCCACCCTGGCGCCGATTTTAAAAAAAGAAGACGGCCTCATCGATTTTTCCCGCCCTGCGGCGGAGATCCTGAACAGGATGCGCGGCTTCCAACCATGGCCCGGCGCATATACGAAGTTCCGCGGCAAGAACCTGCAAGTGTGGAAGGCGTCTGCGCTCGATGGGACGCTGTCATCGTCTGAGTTGAAGATGGAAGATGATCGTCTTTTTGTCGGCTGCGGTCAGCGCACCGCAATCGAACTCCTCGAGCTACAACTCGAAGGCAAGAAGCGGAGCTCGGCCTCTGATTTCATCCGTGGCTATCGCCCCGCGCCCGGCGAAAAGCTCGGCTCCTAGGCAACACTAATTTTCCTCGGCGCAGGCCGCTTCCGTCATACTGGCGACAGTCATACTGCCCACAGTGAGACGATGAAACCGAAAGCTCGAGACTCGCGCCCGGCAATTTCTCCAGCTCGCGCCGCGGCATTCGATATTCTGCTTCCCGTCGAGCGCGAGTCGTCGTACGCATCCGAGCTTCTTCACTCCCGTACCTACGCCCTCCTCACGACAGTCGATCACTCCCTGGCAACGGAACTGGTCATGGGCGTACTGCGCTGGCGATCGCTGCTTGATTCACAAATCGCCGCGAGCTCTGCCCAGCCACTCTCCAAACTCGACCTCGAGGTTCTCACCGCGCTTCGCCTCGCGATCTACCAGCTGCGTTGGCTTAGCCGCATTCCCGCCCGTGCCGCAATCAATGAAAGCGTAGAGCTCGTGAAACGCGCCCGCAAGCGTTCTGCTGCGCCCTTCGTCAATGCAGTCCTGCGGAAGCTCGACGCGAACGTCTCCCCCGTTGACAAGTCTGCGCAACCCGCAATCAGCGGTGTTTCCATAGAAGCCCTCGCTGCCAGTAGTGCACACCCGCTGTGGCTCGTCGAGCGCTGGGTTCAGTCCTACGGATTCGATTCCGCCTTTCGCATCTGCCGATACGATCAATCGGTACCTGTGACCGCAATCCGCCTCCGCCGTCCGGAAGCTGAAGAGCAAATCAAAGCCGAAGGAATCGAACTCGCTCCCGGGGCGTTCCTGGCCTCTGCACGGCGAGTGCAGCACGGAGATGTGACCAGGACCGCAGCTTTCCGCGCGGGCCTCTGCGTCATTCAGGACGAAGCTTCGCAGCTCGTTGCGGCTCTTGTCGGCCACGGCGCGCAAATCCTCGACTGCTGTGCGGCTCCCGGAGGAAAGACTCTGGCGATCGCCGATCGGAATCCGGGAGCGGACATCTCTGCCGTGGAACTCCATCCTCACCGCGCGCGGCTTCTGCGAAGGCTGCTAAGCGCGCCTGATTCGCAACCCGAGGTGGAACCCCGCAATATCCGGGTGGTCATCGCAGATGCGCGGGATCTCCCCTTCACCACCAAGTTCGATCGCGTCCTCGCGGACGTGCCCTGCTCCGGCACCGGTACGCTCGCCCGCAACCCCGAAATTAAATGGCGGCTGAAGCTTCAGGATCTTTCTGATTTGCAGGCGCGGCAGCTCGCGATCCTTCAGTCGGCCATGGCTCAAGTCGCTCGCGGTGACCGCCTGGTCTATTCCACCTGTTCTTTGGAAAAAGAAGAAAACGAAGACGTCATCGAGCGCCTGGCGGAAAAAGACTCATCGTTCCGCGTTCTCGATTGCGGCGTCGAACTGGAGGACCTTCGCGAGAAGCACGAACTAATCTGTCCGGACCCTGGTTCGCTCACTCGCGGTCCTTACCTGCGCACGCTGCCCGGTGTTCAGCCGTGCGACGGCTTCTTCGCCGCGATTCTGGAAAAGATCTAACTACGTCGAATCGCGGACGAGATCTTGCTGACCTCACCTCACCTTTCACCGCACTTCGAAGTTGATCACCGCCCCCGCCAGAACCTTCTGCCCCGCCGGAGGCCACTGCGTAACGATCACGCTGGCAGGTGAGGGTTCTGAAGGCGCAGGAGGCACGACTGGAGGGACACCTGGTATTTGCGCATTGTCTGCCGGCGGTGGCGCCATGCTCACGGTGCCCAGTTTGAATCCCGCATCCTGCAGCGTGCGGCTCGCCGTACCCAGCGCTTGCCCCACAAAATTCGCCATCACATACGCCGGGGGATCGGCCGCGACCGTCACCAGCAGGCTGGTTCGCGGCGCCGCTACCTGGCTCGCGTTCGCTGGCGGACTCTGCGCCAGCACCTGGTCCGCGGGCGTTCCCGGCAGCTGCATTTCCGCCATCGAAGCTAGTTCGAGCCCGCGCCGCTGCAGGTTCCATTCCGCCGCGCGTTCACTTTGCTTCGTTACATCCGGAATCGCCACGCGCTGCGGTCCCATACTTTGCGCCACCCGTACTTGCCACCCCCGCCGCACCTTCGACCCCGGCAGCGGCAACTGAGTCATGATGCGTCCCTCAGGAATTTGCGGACTGTAATACTGCCGCTCCACTTCGATCTGCAATCCCAACCCGGCGACGGCGCGCTCCGCCTCCAAAGGCGTTAGCCCAACCACCACAGGCACTTCGACGACCTGTCCGTGAATGGCAAATCGCATCGCCGTCAGCGCCGACACCAATGCCACAAAGATCAGCACCAGCGCTAACATCGCAAACTTGAAAAAAGGCTTCATAAGATGATGCAGATTATAGTCTGACGAATCGTGAGCGAACCCGCATGCCTGATCACAATCTCCTAATGCATCTCATCCGCGCCGGGTGATGTGTCCGGCGTATCCACTTTCTGCACCACAGTCACAGGCACGTCCGGCGCCGGCTGGAACTGCCCGGGATCTTTTCCTGCCATGGCTGCATTCATGAAGTTCATCCAGATGGGCAGGGCCG
>JBAWCJ010000294.1:0-3605 GCA_049590215.1 Candidatus Sulfotelmatobacter sp.
GTCCCGCTTCGAGTCCACCATGCAGGCCGAGGATTGGCTTAAGAACCAGCTCGTAGACTTGCAGATGAAGGTAGAAAGCTCCCAGCAAAAATTGGTGCAATACCAGAAAGAACACGAGATTCTTGGCATCGACGAGAAGCAGAACATCACCACGTCAAAGCTTGATGAATTGAATAAAGCGCTCACCGCTGCGGAATCCGAGCGCATGGACAAGGAATCGGTGTACCGCCTGGTGCAATCGGGAGATGCCGACACCGTCGCATCCGCAGTCACGGCCCTGGACGCGGCCGGAGCCGGAAACCAGTCGGCTTCAAGCCTGCTGGAGAGTCTCCGCTCCAAGGAAGCTGACCTGAAAATCCAGGCGGCCCAACTGAATACTCAATTTGGGCCGTCTTACCCAAAACTGGCCCAGCTGAACAGTCAGCTTAAGGAAGTCGATGCGCAGATCCTGTTGGAAACGAAGAAGGTCGCGGCCAAAGTTCGCGGACAGTATATGGCGGCTGTGCAGCGAGAGGACCTGCTGCACGACGCTCTCGAAAAGCAGAAGCAGGAGGAGAACAAACTCAACGAAAGTGCAATCGACTACAGCATTTTGAAGCGCGACCTCGACAGTTACCGCCAGCTCTACGAAGGACTGATGGAGAAAATGAAGGAAGCTGGCGTTTCGGCCGGGCTCAAGTCTAACAACTTTCGCATTGTGGATGTCGCTCGCGTGCCGACCTACCCAATCGAGCCGAACATTCCAAGGAATCTCGCTTTTGCTTTCATACTGGGTTTGACTTCCGGCGTGGGGCTCGCCTTCCTGCAGGAGGGATTGGACAACACGGTCCGTACCGCGGAACAGGCACAAATGATTTCCGGCCTTCCTCCGCTCGGCATGATTCCACTCCCTGCGAAAACAGCGCGCGAAGGCGCCAACCCGAAGCGCCTGGTCATCGCCACTTCTTCGAAGGAAGTGGTCGAGATGGTAGCGCAGGCCAGGCCTCATTCGCAGATGGCGGAATCCTATCGCGCATTGCGGACTTCGCTGCTGCTCACTAACCTAGGAGCGCCTCCCAAGGTAATCATGGTCACCAGCGCTCTGCCCCAGGAGGGAAAGACGACTACCAGCATGAACACTGCGCTCGTGCTGGCTCAGAAGGGCGTTCGAGTGCTGTTGATCGATGCCGACCTGCGACGGCCGAGCATCCATAAGATCATGGGGTGGGGTCCGCGCAGCGGGCTCAGCAACGTTCTCACCGGAAGCGCCACCTTGAAGCAGACGATTCAGCCGTCCTTTCTACCGAATCTGTCTATTCTGCCTGCGGGAACGCCGCCACCGAATCCGGCTGAACTGCTGGCCTCCACTAACATGCGCGATGTATTGGAGGAACTGCGCGGGCAATACGATCACATCGTGGTCGACACCCCTCCCACTTTGTCGGTCACCGATGCGGTTGTGTTGTCGCCACGAGCTGATGCCATCGTCCTGGTGATCCGCTCCGGGCAGACTACCAAGCAGGCGCTGCGCCGCTCCCGCGACATCCTGACCCAGGTCAATGCCAAGGTCTCAGGCGTCCTGTTGAATGCAGTCGACCTCAGTTCGCCCGACTATTACTACTACTACGAATACCAGAGCAAATATTCCCGGTACTATCGCGAGGAATCGCCCGATGGCGATGAAGAGGATGGGGACGCCGAGGATACTGCCGAGGCATCGCCGAACAGCGCGTAGGAAGAAACCTGCGCGGGTTCGTGGTTGCGCCCCATTGCAACAACATGGAAACACCTCTCACTTCAACATGGCGGAAGGGACTTGTCTTTGGCGTGGGCGCGGCACTGTGCCTGATCTACGTGCTGCTGGCGGGTCGGCTTTTTATTGCCTCGCTGTATGGGGAAATATCAGCGGCAGAAGTGCCGAAACTCGCGAGTCTACAGCGGGCGGCCCATCTGGATCCCTCGAACGCGGACTACCGCGATGTTCTCGGGGACTACTACGCACAATCCGGCGATTTGGCAAAAGCCATTGCACACTACACGGCCGCCACCAACCTTAACCCGCATTCCGCTCGATACTGGCTGGATTTGGCGAACGCTTACCTGGTGCAGGGAGACCGATACTCTTCAAATCAAACCCAGGCGCTGGAACACGCGATCGAGGCCGACCAAACCCGGCCGGATGTGGCCTGGGAAGCCGCTAATTTCTACCTGGTGCAAGGCAGAGACGAGAAAGCTCTGCGCGAATTCCGCGTAGTTATGGCGAATGATCCCCCCAAGGCGGGTGACGCGATTCGACTCTGCTGGCACATCAAACCCGATGTAGAGGGGCTCCTGCGCGACGCCGTTCCCGCGCAGCCCGAGGCCGATCTCGCGTTTCTAAGCTTGCTGATGACTCCGAAAGAAGTTGATCTCAGCACGACTACGGCACCGTCGAATCCTGGCGGCAAACGGTGGGTGTACACACTGGCAGCCCCGGATGCGCGCGCAGGGTCGAACGCCTGGGCGAATGCCTCGGTTTCGCTTTCCGGGTATACGGGTGGTGCAGCCGGGAACAACGTCGCAGCCACGATCGCTGCCAGCACGCCGACCACAATCGAAGTCGAAAACCCTAGTGGCGCCGCGGCCAACACGGGTACGCCGGTGTTGATGATTTCGAGGGCAGTTGCGGATTCAAGTGTTCCGGCAACCGGCAGCGTGAACCGGGAAACGGAAGCGACTGCAAAGGTGTGGGCCGCTTTGATGGCTTCACGGCAACCCTTCGAACAACGCAACGTCTATGGATATATCCAATACCTGATTGACCACAAAGACATGGAGCAGGCGCGCTCAGTATGGGAGCAAGCGGCGCCGCGTTTCGGTTTGTCCGCCTATGTGCCCACGGCGAGAAATTTAATTGTCAACGGCGATTTCAGCCTGGACGTTCTGAATGGCGGCTTCGACTGGCAGTACGAGAAATTGCAGAGCGTTACTTTGACGCTCGATCCCAGCGATTTTCGCAGCGGCGCGCGTTCGTTGCTGATCGCCTTTGATGGGCCGGGAGTCAGCGATGCGGGAATCCACCAGTTCATCGCGGTGCGACCCAGCACTACCTATGACTTCTCGGCATACTATAAGAGCGGAGATTTCGAGGGTGCCGGCGGCCCGCATATCACCCTCGAAGATGCGGTGTCGCGCGCCGTGTTGTACGACAGTGATGAACTGAAAGAGCGGGGATACTGGAAGCTTGTCAGCAGAGAATTCACCACCCCAGACGATTGCCGACTGCTCGATCTGCGGGTCCGGCGCCTGCCGGAAGGGAGTCCGATCCGTGGTAAGCTCTGGGTCGACGATTTCAGTCTCGTGGCGAAACGGCAATAGCCCCTCGAATCGGTTCGATTCAATCTGATGAGCGCAGACAGCACCACTACGAGCCCTCGAAGCCAACGCGCGGAACAAGCCGGCAAGGTTCTGCTCTATGGCGTCTTCGGTTTGCTTCTGTTTGGACCGCTCGCGTTCGGCGCGACCGAACCCTGGTCGATCTTCCTGATGGAGGCCGGCTCCGCGACCCTGTTTTTACTGTGGATTGGCAAACAGGTTCTGCAAGACGAAGTGAAGATCACGTGGAATCCCCTTTTTCTGCCCATGGG
>JBAWCJ010000295.1:0-16470 GCA_049590215.1 Candidatus Sulfotelmatobacter sp.
ACGAAGATGAAGGAAGAAATGCGCGGACACCGGCGAATTTGTTGACGCCCACCGTCACCGATCCGAATGCTCACACTCCTGAATCCAAGGGCTTCTTAGTGAAAGTCGAGAAGGCATAGGGAACGACATAGGGAACGACAATGAGCCAGGCCGCAACAGAGCTGATCCGAATCTCCGGTCACGCCGGACCCGTCCCGGGCAAAGGTCTGAACCGTGAATTCCAGGTCTGCAAGCTAGTCGACACCACCACGTGCATTGGCTGCAAAGCCTGCGAAGTCGCTTGCCTCGAATGGAACGGTTACACCTTCACCGAAACCACCTTCGATAACACCTACCAGACGATGCCCGAGACGGCATGGAATTACTGGAACCTCATCAAGTTCAACGAGCACGAACGCGCCGACGGCACCATGATGCTGCTCATGCGTAAAGACCAGTGCATGCACTGCGCCGATCCCGGCTGCCTTGCGGCCTGCCCGGCTGACGCCGCCATTGTCCAGTATGCCAACGGCATCGTCGATTTCCAGGAAGCCAATTGCATCGGTTGCGGCTATTGCATGACCGGCTGCCCCTTCAACATTCCGAAATTCGATCCGCCATCGCGTAAAGTTTTCAAGTGCACCTTGTGCAATGACCGCGTCTCAGTGGGCCTGGAACCAGCCTGCATCAAGGCCTGCCCCACGGGCTGCCTGCATTTTGGGGTGAAGTCGGAGATGAAGGAACTTGCCGAGACTCGCGCCGCGCAGCTTCGCCAAAATTCCGGATTCGAGGATGCCGGAGTCTACGATCCGCCCGGAGTGGGCGGAACCAACGTGATCTATGTTCTGCATGATGCCAAGAATCCAGAACTATACGGCGGCCTCCCGAAGGATCCGCGCATCCCTCTGTCGGTGCGGCTATGGAAACATCCGCTGAAATGGATTGGCAACTTCGGCATCATTTTCGGCGTAGTCGGTGTCTTCATTCACTACTTGCGATTCGGCCCTAAGGTCGTAAAAGAAGACGAGCAGGAATCTCACGGAGGAGGCCAATGAGCCGCGAACCCTATCTCCTTCCGAATGGACGCGTGCTGCGCTATACGTTCCGCGAGCGGCTCGTGCACTGGTTGGCGGGCATCTCCTACGTGTACCTTCTGCTCACCGGTCTAGCCTTCTGGAGCCCCTGGCTTTTTTGGCTCGCCGTCATCCTCGGCGGGGCAACGATTTCGCGTGAGTTACATCCCTGGTTCGGCCTCGTCTTCGTCGTTGGGGTTGCGCTGATGTACCGCATGTGGCATCGCCAGATGAAGGAAACACCCTCCGACAAGGCGTGGTGGGCCGCCATAGGACATTACATTCGCAACGAAGACGATCAGGTTCCTTCCGCCGACCGTTTCAACCCGGGCCAGAAATTTCTGTTTTGGGGTTTCTTTTGGAACGGCATCTTGCTTCTGCTTACCGGCCTGATTCTCTGGCTGCCGCAATACATCCCCTGGAACCTGCGTTTCCTGCGGCTCGCCGCCGTGTTCATACATCCCGTGTGCGCGCTAGCAACCATCGCGCTCTTCATCATTCACGTCTATATGGGTACCGCGATGGAGCGCGGCGCTTTTGGCTCCGTCATTCGTGGCGACGTGTCGCGCGCCTGGGCCGACCAGCACCATCACACTTGGTATGAGCAACTGCTTCGCGACTCGGCTGCGCGAAAGTGAAAGTGAAAGCGAATGATGCGAAGTGGGATCGCCGCATCCGCCGCGCTAACGAACTAGCCTCGTCTTATCCGTTCTCCGCCGAAGGGCTGCATTACTACGCCCGCGTCGCAGCTTTTCAGAAGGGTATTTATGGCGAAATTGAGAAAGCTCTCGCGGATTCGCCAAAGATTTCCTCCGATCGCCCGCTGCGCGATGAATTGGATTTTTTCCTCCTGCTCCCAAAGTTTCCCGGATTTCTATCATTGATTCAAAAGATCGCCCCAGCTCCGCTCGCCGAGGCCGCCGCCACTTTAGCGACGAAGGGATCAGGAGCATGGCAGCGCGCGATTGAAGACTTCTGGTACGGACATGCAGATTTAACCGCGGGCGGGGACATCGCTGAACTTGAGTCGAATCACCCCGGCGCTGCAGATTCCGATCAAGTGCTGGCCTGGATTTTTCTTCAGCCCTACGCCGAGTATCTGGCGGATCATCGCGAAGTCGAGATTCTCGACGGAACTCCGTCGACCTGCCCGCTCTGCGGCGGCAAGCCTGCTGTTGCCGTATTGCGCACTGAAGGCGATGGTGCAAAAAAATCCCTGATTTGCATGCTCTGCGCCCACGAATGGCTTTTCCGAAGAATTTATTGTCCGGCGTGCGGAGAAGAGAGAGAACCCCAGATGGGATTTTATTCAGCGCCCGAAATCGCGCACGTCCGCGTCGACGTCTGCGACACCTGCCACACTTATCTGAAGAGTATCGACTTGACGAAAACAGGACTCGCAGTCGCCGTGGTAGATGAGTTGGCAACCATACCTCTAGACCTATGGGCCCGCGAACATGGCTACCAGAAACTGCAAATCAACCTGCTAGGAACCTGACAGGATAGAAATCATTCGGCAACGCCCACCGTGTAGCCTAAATCGCCTTCAGAGCCATGGTGTGCGCTCTTAGAGCCCGCGGCCCTCAACTCGCCTTCCACTTCGCCTCTGGTGAACGTACGGACAAACCTGGCATAGCTGATGCGGTCCCCCAACTCCAACGCTTCCTTCCTGCCGCGCAAAAGAAACCGCCAAAATCTTGCCGCCCGATAAACGAGAACATCATCGCGTGCGCTACCCTGCCGTGCAAAGTAAGAAATCAGCAGCGGAGAGCCCGGCAGAGAGCGCTCGTTCAGAGCCCGAAGGAAGGCAACCCTGCGCGCCTTTGTCGGAACGTGCGTGTATACCGTCCAGCCCACAACCAGCCCGTCATAAATCCGCGGACCTTCGGGAACTCTGTCCGGTTCGCACAAGGTCACGTACTTCGATTCGCCCAGCCCCTCGAAAATCTGTTCGCTGGCGCGCACCAGTGGCACACTGCATTCAAATCCTTCCGCGTCGAACCCAGCCTTGCGCAAAGCCAGAACCTCCCGGCCCCCGCCCGCGCCTGCCACTAAGATGCGGGACCCTCCTCGAAAAAACTGGTCCAGCACAGACTTTTCCCAACCGAAAAAGCCGCTTAGATTATGCTCGGTCGATGCGTAATACCGTGATTGATCAAAGTGCTCCGCCGTCACCGCATTGAGTTCATCAGCGTTCAGACAACCCAGCCAAAAACCCTCGTGCATCGCATTCGCAAATCTGCCGAGGCGATTCAGCCAGCGATCCGCCAGATCGAAGCTCTTCACCCTCGATCTTCGCACCGGCGAAGTGTTCCCTTCGATCACGCCATTCTTTTTTGCGGCTGCAGCCTCCACGTTAGAGCTTTCCATCGGAGTATCGATATTAGAGGATAATAGCGGCATTTGTTCTGTATTCGTTGACCGGGAGAGCGATACGCAACGTGAGAATTCCACAGCCCACCCTCACTCCGCAGGGGTGGTTTGTGGCAATATGTGCACATCAAAAGGTGATCCCCATGTTCCCTATTCGCGTAATTCTCTGGACGGCAGCGATGGCATACACCGGATTCATTCTGACCAACCAGGGCTTGCGAACTTTCAACAGCCTTTCCATCACGGAAGCGTTTCTTGGGGCCTTAACGGGATTTCTTCTTGCCATCATGTTCACTCTCCGAGAAAAGCGGCGACCAAGGCCAGCTTTCATCGCGCAATCCATCGCACAAATGTTCCCGGACTGGGGCACATCCCGCGAAAACCGCGACTCGCGTCCGAAACTGAAGCGCTGATCGCAACCCGCAGGCTGAGTCAATCGCAATGTTTGCAGCTCGAAAAAAAATCGACCGGCGAGTATTTCTCCAACAGGCAGCCAAGTTCGCAGCCGTTTCCACTCCATTGTTATCTTTTTCCCCGCGGTCTCTCGCTCAAAAGCTTTCGTCCTCGGACGCGTCCGTTACCTGCATCAGCACCACTCAGAGTGAACCCTGGAAGTTGAGACCGCTTCGCTCTCCAGGATGGCGGTGGGATACTCTGGACCTTCAGGTTGAGGCGCGAAGCAGCAATCCCGTCATCGATGGCTTCGGCGCCTGCTTCAACGAACTAGGATGGACCTCGCTGCAATCCCTTAGCGGGAACGATCGCGAAGCCATTTTTCAAGAGCTCTTCAAACCAGGCCAGGGAGCAAACTTTAGCATCTGCCGTATGCCCATCGGCGCCAATGATTTCTCCCGCGACTGGTACTCGTACGACGAAACCTCTGACGACTTTTCCCTGCGAGATTTCACGATTGCCAACGATCTCCAGACACTTGTTCCGTTCATTCAGAGCGCCCAGAAATACAACCCCGCCCTCCAGCTTTGGGCTTCGCCCTGGAGTCCTCCAACCTGGATGAAGAAAAATAAACATTATGCGGAAGCCGAGCAGCGCCCGGGCTTGGCGCCGAACGGCATTCGGCCGGATCAGGTTGGTCACGAGGGCACCGACGAATTCATACAGGAAGATAGATTCTATGAGGCGTACGCGCGGTACTTCGGCAAGTTCATCGACGCCTATAAACAGCAAGGCATATCAGTGGGCATGGTCATGCCTCAAAACGAATTCAACTCCGCGCAAGCGTTTCCCAGCTGCACCTGGACACCGGATGGGCTCGCTCATTTCATCCGGCATCTCGGACCCGTGATGGACGAGCGCGACGTCAAGATCTTCTTCGGAACTCTAGAACGCGGCAATCGCCAGCTACTCGATCAGGTGATGTCCGATCCCCAGGCCGGGCGATGGATAAAGGGCGTTGGCGTTCAATGGGCTGGCAAGACTGGCCTGCGCGAAATCCACGAACAATATCCCGGTCTGACGATCTATCAATCGGAACAGGAGTGTGGAGACGGTAAGAACGACTGGAGCTATGCCGCATACTGCTGGGATTTGATGAAACATTATCTGAAAGATGGCGCCACCGGCTACATGTACTGGAATCTTTCCCTACAGCCTGGAGGCGAGAGCCATTGGGGATGGCCGCAAAATTCTCTTGTAACCGTAAACCCAGCCACCAGCACTTACAAATTCAATCCCGAATATTACCTGATCAAACATGTCAGCCACTTCGTGCAACCAGGCAGTAGAAGGCTGGAGACGGATGGCACCTTCGACAATGCCCTCGCTTTTCAAAATCCTGACGGAACCATAGCCATCATCTTGCGCAACGAAAGTGATCGAGAAAGGCCCATCGACATCACCAGTGCGGGAGTGAAAATTCCGGCAACCATGCCCCCTGATTCCTTTAATACGCTTCGGTTCCAGAGAAAGGAAAGTTAAGATCGCCGTCTGACCCCGGGACGCACGCAACTCGTTGACTGCTTCGAGCCGCGTCCGTAAGATGAAGCGACCCAAAAACCAGGCAGCTCCCACGATCGACTAAAGAATGCTCGACTAAAAGTAAGCTCGACCGAAGAATGATCGACCGACAATGATCGGCCAAACCATCTCGCACTACCGCATCATCGAAAAGCTCGGCGGCGGCGGCATGGGCGTCGTCTACAAAGCCGAAGACACGCGCCTTCATCGCTTCGTCGCCTTAAAGTTCCTTCCCGATTCCGTAGCGCGCGATCCGCAAGCCCTCGTCCGCTTTCAGCGCGAAGCCCAGGCCGCGTCCGCGCTGAACCACCCCAATATTTGCACCATTCACGACATCGGCGAAGAAGACGGCCAGGCCTTCATCGCCATGGAGTTTCTCGACGGCCAGACCCTGAAGCACCTCATCGGCGTTCGACCGCTTGAGTTGGACACCTTGCTTTCCCTCGCCATACAGATCGCCGACGCCCTCGACGCCGCTCACGCCAAAGGCATCGTGCACCGTGACATCAAGCCCGCCAACATTTTCGTAACCGAGCGCGGCAACGCCAAGGTCCTGGATTTCGGCCTCGCCAAAGTCGCGGCATCGCCCGCCACCGGACAAAATGAAGCCACGCGAACCCAGGCCGTCGAAGAACATTTAACCAGTCCCGGCACGGCGATAGGCACCGCCGCCTACATGTCGCCCGAGCAAGCCCGCGGCCGTGAGCTCGATATCCGTACCGACCTCTTTTCCTTCGGCGCGGTCCTCTACGAGATGGCCACCGGCCAGTTGCCGTTCCGCGGCGCCACCACCACCGACTTGTTTGATTCCATCCTCCACAAAGCGCCCGCGCCAGCCGCGCGCCTGAATCCCGATCTCCCACCCAAGCTCGAAGAAATCATCACCAAGGCTTTGGAGAAAGATCGCGAACTCCGCTATCAAGTCGCGGCGGAAATGCGCGCCGATCTGAAACGCCTGAAGCGCGAAATCGAATCGAGCAAGTCAGGAATTCCGGCCGCCGTCGACGACTCCAGCCGCCCCGCGACCGGCGCCCCCGCCGCAAGCACATCCGCATCGAGCAGCAAACAGCAGTCAGCAGTTTCTTCCAGTCAAATCTCTTCCACCACGCCACCAAGCGCAGCGCGCTGGAAGTTCGTGCTGCCCGCCGCAGTGGTCGTCGTCGCGCTAATCGCCGCCGGCCTTTACTGGCGCTCCCGTTCCGCCGCTCCAGCAGCCGCGCCTGCGACCCTAACCGAAAAAGACACGGTAGTCCTGGCCGACTTCGACAACAAAACCGGAGACTCCGTCTTCGACGACGCCCTCAAACAAGCTCTCGCCGTGCAACTCGGCCAGTCCCCCTTCATCAACATTCTTTCCGATCGCAAGGTCGGCGAAACCTTGCGCCTCATGGGCAGCCAGCCCGGCACACGCATCACCCCCGAAGTCGCCAAGGAACTCTGCGTGCGCACCGGCAGCAAAGCCATCGTGCTCGGTTCCATCTCAAATCTCGGCGGCCAGTACGTAGTCGGCATAAACGCCGTCGGCTGCAGCAACGGAGACACGCTCGCCGAGGAACAAGAAGAGGCGGCCAGCAAGCCCGACGTGCTGAAGGCCCTGAGTAAAGCCGCCGCAACCCTCCGCACCAAACTCGGCGAATCGCTCGCCTCCGTGCAAAAGTTCGACGTGCCCGTCGAAGCCACCACTCCCTCCCTCGAAGCCCTCAAAGCCTACAGCATGGGCATCACCACCGGACGCACCAAGGGTGACGCCGAAGCCATTCCCTTCATGAAGCGCGCCATCGAACTCGACCCCAACTTCGCCATGGCCTACGTAGGTCTAGCCGTCGAGTACGCGAATCTCGGCCGCGCCAGCCTCGCCGCGGAAAATGCCAGGAAGGCCTACGACCTGCGCGACCGCGTCAGTGAGCGCGAGCGCTACCGCATCTCCGCTTTCTATTTCCAATACGTCACCGGAGAAGTTGAAAAGGCCACCGAAGCCTACGAACTCTGGGCAAAAAGTTATCCCAACGACCAGGTGCCGCACGGCAATCTCGGTTTCATCTATTCCGCGCTCGGCCAATTCGATAAAGCGATCGTCGAAACCGAAGCCCAGCAGCGCCTCGAACCCTCAATTGTGGGCTACGGAAACCTCGCCGCTACCTACATCAATCTCGATCGAATCAAGGAAGCCCGCCAGACTCTCGCCGACGCCCAGCAGAAAAACTTCGACGGACTCACTCTTCGCGCGGATCAGTATTCCCTAGCATTTCTCTCCGGCGATGCGGCCGGCATGGAGCGCCAGGTCGCGTGGGCCGCTGGCCGCCCCGGCGAAGAAGACCAGATGCTCAGCAACCACGCCGATACTCAGGCCTATTACGGCCGCCTGGAACAAGCCCGCGACCTGGCCCGCCGCGCCGCAGATTCCGCCGTGCGCTCCGACGCCAAAGAAACCGCCGCCCAGTGGATCGCATTCCAGGCGATCCGCGAGGCCGAAATGGGCAACGTCACAGCCGCCCGCCAGGCCGTCGCTCGCGCCTTGGCGCTGGCTCCCGGCCGCGACGTCAAAGTCGTCGCCGCGGTCGCTCTCGCCCGCACCGGCGAAACTTCCCAATCCACATCCATCCTCGAATCCCTGCAAAAATCCGAACCCAGCAACACCTATTTAAAGGTCTATTGGTTTCCCGTGATCGAGGCCTCCATCGCGATGGCCCAGCAGCAGCCCGAGCGCGCCGTCATCGCCCTCGAACCCTCTCTGCCCTACGAACTAGGAGCGCCCCCGCCCGGCATCTCCATGTATCCCGCCTACATTCGCGGCCTCGCCTATCTCGCACAAAAGAACGGCCCCGCAGCCGCCGCCGAATTCCAGAAGTTCCTCGATCATCCCGGAGTAATCCAGAACTTCGTGCTAGGCTCCCTCGCGCATCTCGAGCTAGGTCGCGCCTACGCCATCTCCGGCAACCCCGCCAAAGCCAAAGCCGCCTACCAGGATTTCTTAACTCTCTGGAAAAACGCCGACCCCGGCATCCCCATCCTCACCGAAGCCAAAGCGGAATACGCCAAGCTGTAATCACGCGCACTCACTCCGGCAGGTGGTACGATCGCTTATGAAAAGAATCGGCGCCTTCTTGCAGCTTCTCAGCGCGCTCGTGCTCGCCTCGCTGCTCCTCCAGGGATGCAACGCACTCAATCCCCTGTGCGGCAGCGCCCGGCCAGCCCCCATCATCGGATCTCTTTCTGCCAGCACCATCACGCTCGCCGAAGTGGAGCCCGGCTTTGTTCTCAATGTCTACGGTGCCCAGTTCGTTTCATCTTCTGTCGTGGAGATCAACGGCACCAAGCTCAGCACGGTAGTGACAAGCAGCACGCAGTTGCAGGCGACCCTCACCACCACCGTGATCTCCGCCGCTGGAACGGCCAATGTGGCAGTCAACACTCCCAGCGGCAACACGGGAGACGTCGGCTGCACCAGCGGCGGCACCAGCGCCAGCCTCGTCTTGACGATTACTTAGCGCCTCAAATGGATCTTCAGGCGGTTGGCTCCATCTCACCGAAGCCAAAGCGGAATACCGCAAGCTGTCATAAGGCGCGGCCTGTTCAGTGAAGACACAAAACCGACACCACACCCCAGTCCCGCGAGTGCTGCCCTGAGCGAAGCCAAATGCAAAGGCGGAAGCCCTCATGACGGAAACAATAATCAAAATTGGGTAATCAGAAGCCCGATCAGACACCGCGCATTTGTTCGCTGGGTTTCGGGCCGCGCTTCCGAGCGGCGATGTTGAACTGCTTCACGACACGGCGAATGACCTTCTGGCTGACTCCAAATTCCTTCTGGATGTAAGCGTGGCTCAGTTCGGGCCGGGCAACCAGCAGCTCCGCCAGTTGAGTGTCAAAACTCAGCTGAACCCGGGTGATGTTTTCTTTCAGGTTGGTTCGCTCGATCTCCATTTCCGTTCCTCTCAGGTTGGGGGCGCAGCAGAGTCGCACTTTTTATCGGGCGGGAAGAACCTCCCCATGGTCCTTCCCGTCCAGTGCTCCGCCGGCGGCGGAACCGAAAACTCCGGTCCGAAGCCGGCGGGGGCATCTCTATGCCCGCCAAGCCAAGGTCTTCTCAGGCCATGTCTTCGCGGTCCAACTGCAAGCCTTCTTTGGGCGAGCCTGCTCCTGAAGGATTGAACGTTCCCAGCCACTCCCCGATGCGCCTGTAACTCCTGACCAGCTTGCCCGACTCGCAAGCGGCGCAGCACCCGATCATGGCGCCCGTAGCTAGCCATCCTCCAATAATCAGCTTCGCGATAACAGACATACTGTTCTCCTTATTCTGGGGCAAGCCCTCCGCAATACGTCCTGCTTACAAAGTCCTAAAGCAGAGAGCAAACGCCGTCGCTGTCAAAATTTTTTGTGACCCAGGTAATTCATCCCCGTAGTACTTCGGGATGTCTGCGACTTTGGCCCAAGCGTGCGAGCAATGCAATGTCCTGGCGGTGAAACGTTGGTGAGTCGGAGGTGAGCTGATAACGCTATGAAATATCAGGAGGTTACTCTTTGCGCTGATCCAGGCAGGAGCGAGAGCGGCCTTCCCATGCCAGAATTCAGATCGTCGACAGTTATTTTGTTTCTGGCCTCGACCGGATTTTCGATGGTAAAATTTTTGCCAAAATCGGGTCCCTGGGTGCGGAGGATTTATGGGGTTGGTGGGAAAGTACCGCTTCGGCCCGTTCGAGCTACACCCTGCCGGGCGTGAACTTTCCAAAAGCGGGACCAGGATAAAACTTCGTGGTCAGCCTTACCTCATCCTTGAGGTCCTGCTGAGTCGCGCCGGGGAGGTCGTGACCCGGGAAGAAATCCGGGAAAAGCTCTGGCCGGCAGACCTCTTCGTCGATTTTGAGCACGGGCTCAATACTTCGATTAAGAAGCTTCGGCAGGTGCTTTGCGATTCCGTCGACCAACCGCGGTACATTGAGACTCTGCCGCGTCTGGGTTACCGCTTTATCGCTCCAGTCGATGTAGTCACGGAAACAGTTCAGTCGCCGGCCGGAGCACTCACCTTTTCCCCTGAAGAACTCGGACAGGGCATCATTGCCGCCGCCGGGTTAGATCCGGAGAATCCTCGTGCCTGCGCAGAGCCCACTGAGACTGCCGCGCCGTCAGCCCCGCAGCAGCCCGTAACCCAAGCCAGGCCATGGCGATCCTTGCCACGAGCATGGCTTCTCGCGTCCGGGCTACTCGCTATCCTGCTCGTTGCCGCTTATCTTCGCGACTTCCAGCGCTCTAGTGCGCTTCAAGCCAAGGGCATGACCGAGAAGGACACCATTGTGCTTGGTGACTTTGCTAACACCACAGGCGACCCGGTGTTCGATGACACTCTTAAAACGGCACTCACGCTTTCTTTGCGGCAATCTCCCTTTCTAAATGTGCTCTCCGACAACAAAGTTGCGGCAACGTTAAAACTGATGACGCGACCACCCAATACCAAGTTGACACCCGACATCACCCGCGAGATTTGTCAGCGGGCCGGCAGCAAAGCCTATGTTGAGGGAGCGATTGGAAGTTTAGGCAGCGAATATGTGCTGGGCATAAAAGTCGTGAATTGCCAGAGCGGGGACGTGCTGGCGCAGGAGCAAATAACAGCTGCAGCCAAAGAGAAGGTGCTGGATGCGCTGGGCGAGGAAGCATCCAAGCTGCGCGGCGAGTTAGGTGAGTCGCTGGCTACCGTGCAGAAGCTCGATGTTGCGCTCGATCAGGCCACCACGTCCTCACTCGAAGCTCTGCAAGCGTACAGTCTCGGCAACAAGTCTTCTTTGGAGAAAGGCCCTTCCGCCGCTCTGCCCTACCACCAGCGAGCCATCGAACTCGACCCTAGTTTTGCCATGGCGTATGTGGCTCTGGGCAATGATTACTACGCACTGGGCGAGCTGGAACGCGCCCGCGAATACCGCAGCAAGGCATTCCAGTTGCGAGAACATGCCAGCGAGCAGGAAAAGCTGCATATCACCGCTCATTATTACGAAACCGTAACCGGGGAATTGAATGAAGCGGCACAAACCTATCAGGCATGGATTGCGAGCTACCCGCGAGCCAGCGCAGCCTATACCAATCTGTGCAACCTGTATAACGAGCTGGGACAATACGAGAAGGCCATGGAAGCATGTCACGAGAGCTTCCGCCTCGGTTCGGAATGGGCCTACGTTCAACTCTCCAATAGCCTGCTTGCCTTGCACCGTTTTGACGAGGCGCAACGCGCGGTTCAACAGGCGCAGGCGCGGAACCTGGATAATTTCATACTTCACAGTGCTCTGTATGCTCTGGCCTTCCTCAAGGCGGACTCAACTGCCATGGCGGAACAGCAGCAGTGGTTTGCGGGTAAGCGCGAGGAGAACATGGGACTTTCGCTCGCATCCGACACGGAAGCATACAGTGGTCATCTTGCCAAGGCACGGGTATGGACCGAGCAGGCTGTCAACTCCGCGATACGAGTCGAGAGCAAGGAAGTGGCGGCAATATGGCTGGAGAATTCGGCCCTGCGCGAAGCCGCCTTCGGCAATGCGACCGATGCGAGGCGCGAAGCAGCGCGTGGCTTAAAGCTTGACCCGGCGAGTCAGAGCGTTGAACTGGAAGCGGCTCTGGCATTGGCGATGGCGGGCGATGCGGGACACGCGGAATCGCTAGCTGGAGACCTGAACCAGCGCTTCCCCCTCGACACGCAGGTACAGTCTCTCTGGCTCCCGGCGATAAAGGCGCAGTTGGCACTGCATCGCAATAATCCGCCTCGCGCCCCTGGCAGTTTGCAAGCGGCTACGCCCATCGAATTCGGGCAAATCGCCTTCCTGGTCAATCTTTCCTGCTTGTATCCCACATACATTCGCGGCGAGGCGTATCTGGCGGCTGGTCAGGGGACGCAAGCCGCCGGCGAGTTCCAGAAAATTCTCGACCACGAGGGCATCGTCTGGAACTGCTCGACGGGCGCCTTAGCGCATCTGGGCGTGGCGCGTGCGAATGCCCTGCAAGCGAAAACTTCGCAAGGCGCTGACGCCGATGCCGCCCGTGTCCGCGCTCTCGCCGCCTACAAAGATTTCCTCACCCTCTGGAAAGACGCTGACCCGGACATCCCCATCCTGAAGCAAGCCAAAGCCGAGTACGCGAAGCTGCAGTAACCGCTCTCCAGGCCCGCTTCCCGCCACCCTCACAGTCCATCACCCGCGCCCAGCAGCGCCGCCACCGAGGCCGTCAGCACCGCCCGCGCCTCCGCCGCATGCTCCGGCAAGATCGCCTTTTCAATCAGCAGCATCGCCGCTCCATGCACCACCATCTGCAATGCCATCACCACGGCCAGATGGTCGTCAGGCGAACCCCCCAGCTTTTCGGCCACCTTCTGTCGCATCACGTCCCGCACCGGCCGCACCGTAGGCTTCACCCCGGCCCGCACCGAACGCGCCGAATGAAAAAGTTCATACTCCTTCTGGAAAAACAGTTCGTACTCCCGGGGATGGCTCAGCGCATAATCCAGATACCGCTCGCATCCTTCCTCGGGAGAAGAAATGCCATCCAACTGCGCCGCAATCTCCCACCGGGTGCGCTGCAGCAGCCCCCGCAGTATGTCGTCCCGGTCGCGAAAGCGCCGGTAAACCGCCGGCGTGTTCGTCCCCGCCGCCCGCGCCACCGTCCGCATGGTAAGCGCCTTCTCTCCGCCCTTCTTCCACAACTTCTGCGCTGCATCCAGAATCTTGCCTTCCAGGTCAGGGTCAGCTCGCCGCGGCACAGGTTCTCCTTCTGGGGGAAGACGAAACCTCGAAAGATTATGTATACATCGTAAACATAACAATGTACAGAAAATATCAACCCTCGCTCCGCGCCTCCATTACCAAAGTTTATTCCCTTAATAATTATGTTGACATCGTAAACATAACAACGTATAACTTATCCATAACCGGGCCCCCTCTGCGGTAGCCAAGAGCCTTACAGGAGTAGATGAAGATAATGTACTCGTGGGAAAACCCTGACGATAGACTTTCCATCGCTCAGATGAATTCAGAACTCCAGCACGCCCAGCTGGAGCTCCTAAGCGCCCATTGCGCAACCCACCAGTTGCGGTTGCGGTTTTCTACCGAGGATTTGGCGCGTTTTGGGCAGCGCGACATTCTGCGCAAGTCGGTGCAATCGGCGGCGGCGCTTAGCGAATTTTATTCCTCCATCGAAAAGAAGATTCCTGCGATCGAGGCCGGCCCCGAGCCTGCGCCCCAGGTTACGGACGAGCAGATCGCCGAAGCGGTAAAGCGCGTTTCCGTGTATTTCAAGGAGCAGCGCGAGCACTATCTCGCTTCCGCCGTACCGCTCAGCAATCACGAGAAAGCGCTGATGTGGCCGTTTTTTTCTGCCGCTCTGCTCGACCGGGTGAGGATCGTCGAACTCCGCGGAGCGCGCGTCCCGAATCCTCCTTTTTATGAGGAATACAAGGCTTTGGGATTCGTGAACCTGCCCGAGGTTACGCACATGCACTCGCTTACCTTTCTCGATGTGGTGGTGTTCAACGAGAAAATGACGGAGCGCGCGCTGTTTCACGGGCTCGTCCATGCGGTCCAGTTCGAACTCCTCGGACTCGAGCGCTACAGCGACATCTTCGTGCGCAGTTTTGTGCGGACCAAACTTCATTTTTCCGTGCCGCTCGAAGCCCACGCCTTTGCTTTGGAATCGAAGTTTGCGGGCACGCCCACCAGCCGGTTTTCCGTGGAAGACAAAGTCCGGCTCTGGATCGACCAGGGCCGCTACTAGCCCGATTGTGTTTTGAGATGTCCGGAGGGGAGTTCTCTTCGGATGCGCGGGCCTCCCCCGTCGCGGTCCCCGGGCCGGCGCAAGCTGTCCCGGGGACCTATACAGTTTGTTTGTCCCCCAACGCTGGACGGGGACGGCGCAAGCCGTCCCCGTTTTTTCTGATTTGATCCCTCAGCGCATTATGTCGCGCGCGAGTGAGAGTCGACGAACCTCCATCGCAGAAAGCGCGCCGCAAGAACGAATGGTGCGACCCACGCCGGCCGATTAAGAATTGAGAATTGTGGACTCAGCACAGGCTCCTCCGCGCAGGCCTGAATCGATCTGATCTTGCCCGGCGTTTCGCCGCGCAGCAGGTGCCAGGCTTCCTGATACTCGCGATATTTGGCCGTCTCCAGCTTCGGATAAAGCCCCACGCTCCACATCCCCCGCACCACCTTCTCTGGCAGGATGAACCACACATCCTCCGGAATCACATAAGCCGCCACAAAATCAAACGTGTTCTTCTTATAAGGACCTTTGCTGTCCTTCAGCGTGCACGAATACCCCTCCGCGCCTTCCTTGAATATCGTGGACTTCACCTGCACCCGCACAATCCGCACCCCCTGATCCACCGTAAAGTCATATCCCGAAGACTCCCCCCAAGGCCGCGCCAAAGACAGCCCCAACCCAAGGGCCCGCACCGCAAACACCAACTCCACCCACTCCCCGCGCTTCTTGCAATTCTTAATGATCTTCATCCCAGTAAATCGATTTTTCTTCATACGGCGTCTCCCTACAGCTCTTTGTCATCCCGAGCAAGCCGGAGCGACAGCGACGGCGCCGTCGAGGGACCTTCTTTTCGCCGACGCCCCGACGGAAAACGCGGCCACCACTGGCCGCAAAATTCTCGGAACCGACTCCACTTTCACATACCATCGGGACGAAGGAAAGATTCCACAAATGCAGAAATGTACTACCGGATTTTCATCTCGGGAAAGACAGGGATTGCGCCCGTGTAGAGCGGGCGCCCCCGCCCGCTGCCTTTGATCTCGACTCTGATCGCGATTTCTCAGGAGTGTTCGGGTTTCGCGAATACCGTGGAAGACCGGCGCTTCAGCGCCGCGCAAGCCGAGGCTCGGGAAGGGCACGAGTTCACTCGTGCCATATCGGCGCCCCACCAGGAACGCGGCTTCAGCCGCTGAGGTACGCCGCAGTTCCGTCCGCGGAGTTCGCCGGGAAATCCCGAGCGGCACGTAACCGTGGAATCCGACCCTTCGCAAAGAACGCGAAGGATGGGGCACCCGGCGGAGAGCGCTTCTCGAACCAGTTCACTCATGGTGCGTGGGACTCTAGAGAATATTTACTGCGCGAGCGGCCAACAGAACCACCGTGGTCAGGGAAATGAGCGATTGAACCATCATGAGGATTTTGGCCCATGCGGATAATACGGGACAGTCGGTTGGTGAAAATGCGGTGCTGGTATTGAAGGCGAGAAAAAGGTAATCCACAAAACCTGGACTCCAGCATTGCTCTCCCATCTCGCGCTTGGCTTGCTGATCGAGAGTCATCTGTGGGAAAAGGAATGCTCCATCGGTATGGACGCCACGCAGCTCACGCTCGCGGGGGCCACCTGCGTCCAAACGCCAGTACCACGAGGCGAAGACGAGGATGTTCGTAATCCATAAGGCGGCGGCGGAACGCAACAGCTCCTTAGGAGACTGGCGATGCGCGGGTAGAGCCGCGACCAGCAGCGCAAGCGACCAGATCATGTCGACAGTGACGATGGAGCTGAGCAGATAGCCCAAAAACTTATTGAGGCTATCTTTACCGCGCTGGCGTGCCCAGGTCGTGGGAATCAGAAGCACTACGACAACGGCCAGGATCAACCAGTCGGGACCGGCGGACAGGGATTCGGGCAGAGAAAGGCGCAATCCGCCTATGGCAAGCAGAGCCAGCATCACAGGCCAACGCGGCTCGAAATGTTTCGAAGTATTTGGCATGGTACTCCATGGGGCGATGCCGGCCTGAAACGGCAATTCAGCGTCGCTCTGAAGATTGTCGCATGATGGGTTGCTTGTCTGAGTGGGCTTGCGGTTAGACGCTGCAAAAAGCAAGCGGGGCGGCTTGCGCCGTCCCGCTTCAAAGTCAAAAGCAGCGGGCGAGGGCGCCCGCTCCACACTCACACTCGCTACGTTCCTTCGCTCCAGCCCGCCAGATACTCTTCCTGCTCCGGAGTCAGGCGGTCGATCTTGATTCCCATGGACTCGAGCTTCAGCTTGGCTACGCGCTTGTCGAGTTCGTCGGGAACCTTGTAGACCTTTTTGTCGAGGGTCTTGAAATTCTTGAC
>JBAWCJ010000296.1:0-9404 GCA_049590215.1 Candidatus Sulfotelmatobacter sp.
GAGGCGATTCAGGAGGCGGCGATTCGTGGGGTAGGGAAGGCTGCGGAATTGATTGATCTGAATGTGCATAAGGGAGCACATCCGCGGATGGGGGCGGCGGATGTGGTGCCGTTTATTCCGATTGATGGCGTGACCATTGAAGATTGCGTCGCGATGGCGCGGCATGTGGGGGAGGAGATCTGGAAGCGGTTTCAGATACCGGTTTATTTGTACGAAGCGGCGGCGGCGACGCCGGAGCGGCAGAATCTGGAAAACATCCGGCGCGGGCAGTTTGAAGGGATACGGGCGGAGATCGCTACGAACGCTGCGCGGAAACCGGATTTCGGTGAGGCGCGGGTGCATCCTACGGCGGGCGCGACGGTGGTGGGGGCGCGGAAGTTTCTGATTGCTTATAACGTGTTTCTGAACACGCCGGATGTGGAGATTGCTAAGAAAGTGGCGAAGGCGGTGAGGTTTTCGAGCGGCGGGATGCGGTTCGTGAAAGGTGCGGGATTTCTGGTGCGAGGGCTGGCGCAGGTCTCGATGAATCTGACGGATTTTGAGCAGACACCGGTGCATCGGGTGTTTGAAACGGTGAAGCGGGAGGCGGCGCGGTATGGCGTGAGTCCGGTGTCGAGCGAGATTGTGGGATTGATTCCGAAGAAGGCGCTGGAAGCGGTGGCGGAGTGGTTTCTGCAGGTGGAGAATTTTGATTCGTCTTTAATCCTGGAGAACCGTCTGGCGGCGGTGATGAGTGGGAAGACTGCGGTGGGCGGGTTGCGGGCGGGAATGGAGCCTTTTGTCGAGCAGTTGGCGGCGCCTACGGCGACACCGGGCGGCGGTAGCGCGGCGGCGGCGGCGGGAGCTATGGCGGCGGGACTGGCGGCGATGGTGGCCTCGATGTCGCGGGGGAAGAAGGCATACCTGCAGTATGACTCGCAGCTGAGCGCTGCTATTGGACGGCTGGAGCTGCTGCGCGAGGAGTTGAAGGCCGCAGTCGATGGCGACGCGGAGGCTTACGCTGCGGTGATGAAGGCTTACAAGCAGGCCAAGACAGATCCGGGCAACGGCGATGCGCTGATCGAAGCGAGCCTGAAGCTGGCCACCGGGGTTCCGCTCAGCGTGGCGGAGAAGGCGCATGAAGTGGCGGAGATTACGCAGAGCCTGTTCGCCATCAGCAATCCTAATATGAAGTCGGATTTGACCACTGCGCAGGCTTTGGCCGGGGCGGCGATTACCGGGGCGCTGGCGAATGTGGAGATCAATCTGGCATCGATTAAGGATCTAGCTTTCCCAGGGGAAGTGAGAAAGAGGGCAGTTGCCCTTAAGACCTGACGTTATGGATAGGGACGCAGCCTGCAACGCTTCGCGGTTCGACTGCAACTAAGGAGGTAGCAGGTTGTAGTCTTCAGGGCCTGCGGAAGCGTACCCCCCCAACTCCAAAAATATATTCTGTGTCGGCCGAGCGGAAAGGTCCGGGGACGGGTTGCTACTGAAGGTCTGCAAGATTTTAGTTGTTTTCCGCAAGAGGAAGTCTCCCCCATGAATCGTCTGGCCTTAGTGTCAATGTCAATCGTGCTGCTGGGTACTGCAGGGTTTCTTCTAAGCCTGAACGGCTGCGGCGGCGGAGTCAGCACTACCTCCCACAGCGTTCCACCGCCTGGCATGAAAATTCAGCATGTGGTGATCATTTTCCAAGAGAACCGCACCCCCGACAACCTGTTTCAGGGATTGTGCATTCCGCCTTACGGGTCCAGCAGTGCCTGCAGCACAACCCCGACCGCCTCCCAGTACGACATTGCCAGCAGCGGGGTTGATTTAACGGGCACGATCATCCCGCTCCAACCTATCGATTTAGGCACGGTTGGCACCAACGGGAACCCGGACGTCTACGATCTGGCCCACCTCCATCAGGATTTCGTGTATATGTGCAACCTGAATGCGTCCGGGGCGTGTCAGATGAATGGCGCAAACCAGATTCCGTATCAATGCACGAAGGGAACGCCGGGCTGTCCACCGCCTCCGCACTTTCAATATATGTACGTCTATCCCAATGACGTTGCGCCATACCTGACCATGGCGCAGACCTATACGTTCGCCGATCACATGTTCCAGACCAACCAGGGGCCAAGTTTCCCGGCGCATCAATTTATTATTTCGGGGACGTCGGCGCCATCGGTGGGCAGCACTTCGTTTGCGGCGAACACTCCAGTTGGGGGGCCGAACCCCAGCGATCAAACCGGGTGCACGGCTCCCCCTGAGGAATATGTCGATCAGATCAATCCTGCTGGAGTCTTAAGCCCGATCTACCCGTGCTTCGAGCATCCAACTCTGACCGACCTGCTGAACACCGCCAACATCAGCTGGCGCTATTACGCGCCCCTGGCGGGATCGATCTGGACAGCTCCGAATGCGATCGAGCACATGTGCGGGCCGAACGCGACCCCGCCGAATGCCACCGCGTGCACGGGATCCGATTGGGTGAACAACGTGGTGCTGGCTACTTCGCAGAATCCTGTGCCGGTTTTGACGGATATCAGCAGTGGAAATCTCCCGGCCGTGAGCTGGGTCATTCCGAACGGTTTGGAATCAGACCATGCATTGGAGAACGATGGGTCCGGGCCGTCCTATGTAGCGTCGATCGTGAACGCGATCGGCAACAGTTCCTACTGGTCGAATACCGTGATTTTTCTTGCCTGGGACGACTGGGGTGGCTGGTACGACCACGTCGCGCCGACAGTGCTGGGTGGGCCGAACTGCGCCCAATGGGGTTGCGGATACGTGTACGGATTCCGGGTGCCGATGATCGTGATTTCGCCCTACGCCAAGCCGGCTTACATCTCACACGTCACGCACGACTTTGGGAGCATTTTGAAATTTATCGAGACCAATTGGAATCTGCCGTCGCTGGGGTACGCGGACACGCCTGCTGACGATCTCTCTGACTGTTTCAACTTCAACCAGACGCCGATCGTGTTCCAGACGATTCCTGCGCCGCTGACGGCGGATTACTTCATGAATGATAGACGCCCGCCGACGGATCCCGATGATGATTAAAGGGGCGGCCCCCTAGTCTCCAGCGCTGGTTGCTGGCGCTGGCTCGGGTCTGGTTCGTGAATCCCACCAGGCTTCAAAGCCTTGCCTGGCTAGTTTGAAGATGGTGCTGCGGTTTTCTGAAATCACCTTCCACCAGGCGAAGCGACCGAGCATAGGGAAATAGATGCCGCGGAAACAGAGCCTTGCGATCAAGATGTTGATGCGATAGCCGAGCGGCTGGTCGTCGAGCGAGTCGACGGCTTGAGCGATGGCTTGCGCGCCGTAAGCATGGGACCATCCGTAGTTCACTTCGGCGTGGGCTTCGTTGACGCTCATCTTAAGCGGCGTGTGGGCCATGGCGAAGGGGATGAACTCCTGCCAGTGTTTGGGGCGGGTCAGGCGCCCCGAGGCTTGCAGGCGCTTGAGCAGGGGAGTGCCGGGTAAGGGAGTCAACAAGCCGAAGATGGGCAAGCCGGGCGGCCAGGTGCGGACCTGCTCGAGAGTGCGTTCGGCTGCGCCTACGGTATCGTTATCCATGCCGAAGATGAACGAAGTGATGGCATAGACGTTGCGCTGCGCCAGGCGCTGGAGCACGGTGGCATATTCTTCCGGCTTGTTGAATCCTTTGTTGACATCCTTCAGGTTGGCGGGATCGATCGACTCCATGCCGATGAAGACCCACTTCCCGCCAGAGGCGGAGATGAGATCGACTAGTTCTTGATCGCGCAGGAGGTTGGCGCTGATCTGAGCCACCCAATTGACTTGGGCGCCGGCGGCGATGATGTCGCGCAGCAGGGACTTGGTGCGTTTCAGGTTGATGGCGAAATTGTCGTCGATGAAAAAAACGGCGATCTGTCCGCGTTCTTTTCTGGCACGCGCCTTGAGCAGCAGGAGTTCGTTAACCACGCTCTTGTTGGTGCGGAAGCGGATGGAGTCGCCGAAGAATCCGGTCACGGTGCAGAACTCGCAGCCGTAGGGACACCCTCGCCCGGACTCAACGGGAACGATGCGGAACGTTCCCCAGCCCTCGCCAATCTTCTCGAGCCAACGCTTTGCTGAGTGGGGCACGAGGTTGAACTGGTGGAGATCGATGGTGTCCCATGGAATTACAGGATAGGGTTTGAGGGATGGTTTCAGCTCTTTACCTGCTGCATCGACCGGTGCGTAAATTTCTTTGAGTTCGCCGCGGGCCGCGTCTGCGACGATGCGCGGCCAGGTGTCGTCGGCTTCGCCGAGGGCGACGGCATCGGAGTGGCGAGGGCCGCCATCGCGGCCGAGGGCCTCGTCTGCCATTTCCGTGACGTGAGGGCCGCCCATGACTACGGGCACGCCGACCGCGCGAACGGCGTCTGCCATGCGATAGGCTTTGGCAATCATGCGGGTCATGGCGCCGATGCCGACCAGATCAATTTTTTGTTCGATGACGTAGCGGGCGATTACGGCTTCGTCCATGGGTTGAGCGTTACCATCGATGAGTACAACTTCGTGGCCGGGCGGGGTTAGAGACTGTAGCAGGAACATCCAGAGGTGAGGCATAAAATTACGCGTGACCCCGTTGTCGGGGTTGTACAGGAGGATTTTCAATATTTCCCTGATTTCTCGGCGCCCAGAATCGAGCTGTGTGGGAGCGGGTGGTTAGTAGCGGATCAGTGACGATCTTACAGTGATTTACTTCTGCCAAATAAAGTATTTGTTGCCGGGGAGAGAAACTGTCCCAAATTGATCACGGGTCTAGTACTTTTGGCCAAACAGGGAAGTGGCCCGATGACTTAGAATAGTGACACTGGCTAACGGGAGTTTCTTAGCGTGCATCTAATGCGCAAGGTAGTGGCAAAATTCCGTTCCGTGCTTGGGAAGACTTTTGTTTGAGAAAATCTTTATGAGGACCGAGAGCTTTATGAAAAATTTGAAGGCTTGTCTCACGCCATGTGTAGTGCTGGCCATGGCTTTTGTGGGTGTGGCGAATGCCATGCCGTTGAATTCGTCGGCGCGGGCGGTGGTGCCCGCTGATCTTCAGCAGTTGATTTCGGTGGACTATAGGGCGCTGAGAGACTCGCCGACGGCGACTGCGCTGAAAACGCAAATCATGGATTCGCAGGAAAGCGTGAAGGAGGCCGAAGCGGCGCTTAAGGGTGTCGGCATCAATCCTAACAAAGATATCGACACACTCGTCCTGCCCTCGTTCCGGACTCCCAAGCAAGGGGTAAGGATCATCTTTATCGCGAGTGGGCCCTTCAACCAGAAGGCGGTGGTCAAGAAGCTGACCGTGCTGAAGATCAAGGGCACGAAGTACCACACCTCGATTCTTTACCCAATGGACGGCGGCTTCGTGATGACATTTCTCGATGACAGCACGCTGCTGTTCGGGGAGCCTTCGGCGGTGAAGCTGGGTCTGGACACGCGCGATGGAGAGATCCTGAACATAGACACGAACACCACCATGGCGGACATGATGTCGGATGTGGATGCGGCTGCTTTCTGGAGCATTCTGGACCAGCAGGGCTCGCAGAATATGATGCGATCGGCGCTGGGTGATGCGGCCAAGATCGCCGACTACGAGACGGTCAAAAAGCGGGTGCTGGGTTCGTACTACACGATGGATTTTACCAGCGGAGTGAACTTCGATCTGACGGTTGTGACCTCGGACTCGATCACCGCGGGGACGCTAGCCATGATGATGAAGGCCGTCATCATGTACAAGAAGAGCAGCGCCTCGCCGGTTGAAAAGGCGGCCATGGATCTGGCCACAGCGGATTCCGACGGGACAAAGTTTATGGTGCACTTCAAGGACAGCGATGCGCAGTTTCAATCGCTGATGCATTCGCCGTTGTTTGCCGCGATTTCGCATTAGGGGCGAGTCCCTCAGGGGCTAAAGCCCGCATCTTTTGCACTTTCGGGCGGCACGAGTAAACTCGTGCCCTTCCCGATCCGTTTCATCCAATGATCCGCTTCATTCAACGCGCGTTTATCCGACGCGCGTTTGTCTAGCGCGCTTTTATCCAGCACGCTCCAGAGGTCTCCTCATCCCCGTAAACTACTTTGGCTTCCTGGCTGCGCGCTTTTCGCGGGCCCACCCTTCTTTTACGACCTGTCTGGCGCGGCCGACTGCGAGGGCATCGTCGGGGACGTTGCTGGTGATACACGACGCTGCGCCCACGTAGGCGCCTTTGCCTACGCGCACGGGCGCGACCAGAGTGCTATCGCTGCCGATGAAAGCTCCGTCGCCGATGATGGTGGTGTGCTTCTGGGCCCCGTCGTAGTTGCAGGTGATGGTTCCGGCGCCGATGTTTACGCCGGCGCCGATTTCGGCGTCGCCGAGGTAAGTGAGGTGGTTGGCCTTCGAGCCTTTGCCTAGCTTGATCTTCTTGGTTTCGACGAAGTTGCCGACATGTGCGCCTTCTCCGATGTCGCTGCCGGGACGCAGATGAGAATATGGGCCGAGAACTGCGCTAGGGCCGATGCGGGCTTCCTCGAGAACGCAGCCCGGGCGAACGAGGACGCCGGGGCCGAGTTCTGAGTTGCGAATCACTGAGAACGAGCTGATGTGGCAGGCGGCGCCGATGCGCGATCGGCCGAGGATTTGCACGGAGGGTTCGATCACCGTGTCGGCGGCGACTTCGACTTCATCATCGATTACGCACGTCGCGGGATAGAAGACGGTGACGCCCTCGGCCATGAGCTGTTGGCACTTTTGCATGCGGATCTGGTGATCGATGGCTGCGAGTTCGGCGAGCGTGTTCGCGCCGAGAACTTCGTTGGGGCTTTCCGTTTTCCAGACTGCGACGCGCTGTTTGGAGTGGCGCAGGACACTGGCCATATCGGTGAGGTAGTACTCGCCGTGGGGGTTGGCGGTGGAAAGTTTCTCGATGTTCGAGAGCAACTGGGGAAGAGCGAAGACGTAGAAGCCGGCATTGATTTCGTGGATTGCCTTCTGGGCGGGGCTGGCGGATTTTTCTTCGACGATGGCTTCGACTTCGGCGCTGCGACTATTTTTGCGAATGACGCGGCCGTAGCCGGTGGGGTGGTCAAGGTCGGCGCTAAGCAGGGTGAGAGCGGCGTGCTGGTCGAGATGGAAATTGAGCAGGCGGGCGATGGTCTGAGGTGTGATCTGCGGGGCGTCGCCGGAGAGAACGATAACGTGGTCGTAGGCAGAGAGTGCGGGCTGCGCGACCATGAGAGCGTGTCCGGTGCCGCGCTGGTCGGCCTGTAGGATGAAATTGACGCCAGTGTGAGCGACGACTGACCGGACGCGCTCGGCTTCGTGGCCGATGATGACGAAGACGTCCGCGGGCGGTACGACTTGCGTGGCGGCGGCAATAACCCTGGTCAGGAGCGGCTTGCCGCCGACTTCATGCAGAACCTTGGCCAGCTGCGATTTGAGCCGCGTGCCCTTGCCTGCAGCCATGATGGCGATCGCGATGCGTGGGGCGGAGACGGTGGTAGTTTTGGGAGGAGGTGCGCTCTTGGATTTCTTCATCCGCCCCAATATACCTTGAGCCGGGACGGTACAGAAGTGGTGGCACCTTCCGGGGCAAGTGGCGCAGTTTGGCTTACGCTTTGGGCCGGTTAAGCGGGAGATCCTTCGCTACGCCTGAAAAGCGGCTCCGCTCAGGATGACAGTGTTCGTGTAATTGTCAAACTGCACCGCTACCACCTTTTGGGGCAAGTGGCTATTTTTTACGGTGCGGCGTAGTATTCTCGGGCACAAGCCAGTCACGGCACCGTGAAACATTCGAGCCTAAGGAAGAAAATATGCCCAAATACGTTATCGAGCGCGAGATCCCCGGTGTGGGGAGTTTACCGCCAGATCAGTTTCTGGCGATTTCACAGAAGTCCTGCAGCGTTCTGAAAAACCTGGGACCGCAGATTCAGTGGCTGGAGAGCTATGTCACCGCTGACAAGATTTATTGCGTATACATCGCTCCCAATGAAGCGATGGTACGGGAACACGCGAAGCAGGGCGGGTTTCCGGCGAATCGGGTTTCGGAAGTGAAACGGATGATTGATCCAACTTCGGCGGAGGGTTGAGGTCGCTGGACAGCCGCAATCGCGAAGAGAACCCTCAGGCGCTAAAGCGCTTCATTGTTTCGGCGACTTAACGGCACCCTTCGGCGCGCTTCGCTTGCTCAGGGCAGGCTGAGAACTGAAGTCGTGCCCTTCCCGAGCCCTGCCCTTCCCGATCCCAGCCCCTCCCGAGTCGTGCGCTTCCCGAGCCGTCCCCGTCACGACACCGCCGGGGCGGAATCTCTGGGGCTCGTATCGTTAAAGGCCGAGACCGCCATCTACTGCAAGAATCTGCCCGGTGATGAATTGCGGGGCGGTGGCGAAGAACAGGACTGCGGCGGCGATCTCGTCGCCCCGGCCGTTGCGCAGCATGGGAGTTTGCTTGGCCATGCGGCGCATGAAGGCTGCGGCCGATTTGTCGCCTAGATCGATCATGCCGGGCGCGACTGCGTTGACGGCGATTTCAGGGGCCAGGGCTTTTGCCATCACCTTGGTGAGCATGTGCAGGGCCGCCTTGGAAGAGCAGTAATGAGCGTGCGTGGGCCAGGGCCGCAGGCCGCCGAGAGATCCCATGTTGATAATTTTGGCTGCGATTGGTTCGGATCGCTGCGATCCGGTTCGCTTGCGGCGCATCCACTTCAGGGCTTCGCGTGAGACCAGGAACGGTCCGCGGGTGTTGGAGGCGAACATGGCATCCCATTGGCGGACGGTGAGGCGTTCGAACTCGGCGGTGGCGTAGTTGGCGGCGTTGTTGACCAGGATGTCGATGCGGCCGAGTTCGCGTCCGGCTTCTTTCATCATGGACTTGACGCTGGCTTCGTCGGTGACGTCGCAGTGTAGGGCGAAGGCGCGGACGCCGAGGCTGGTCAGATCGATGACGGTGCGCTGGGCGTCGCGGGCGGAGGTGCGAAACGTGATGGCCACGTCGGCGCCAGCATGGGCCAGAGCGAGGGCAGAGGCGCGTCCGAGGCGGAGGGCAGCGCCGGTGATGAGACAGGTCTTGCCGCGCAGAGGCTTGCCGGGATCGTTTTTGTTGCGATCGGTGTGCATGGCGGAATTCTACCTCTTTTCATTTTTATACAATTTCCCAGTGGAATCGGTATCTCGGGAAGGCTACAATCCAGCCGTGCCAGAGTCACGCCAAGTCGTGATTTACTCGCGCAAGGGTTGTCATCTTTGCGAACTGGTGAAGGAGAGCCTTACGAAACTCTCCCGCCGTGGCGGCTTCACCTGGCAGGAAGTGGACGTGGATAGCGATAACGAACTGCGGCGGCAGTTCAATGACGAAGTCCCGGTCGTGTTCATCGATGGGCGCAAGGCCTTCAAGTACCGCATGGACGAGCGGGAATTTCTGAGGAAGCTGGCCAGCTGACTTCCCAACCTTT
>JBAWCJ010000297.1:0-1821 GCA_049590215.1 Candidatus Sulfotelmatobacter sp.
ATCTACGCGATCGCGGCAATGGTGATGGCCGCCGTACCTGTTCTTGTCGCAAAAGGGTGGCAGGCTCGACCGCAGTGCGTTCTACAGGGCATTTAATGGCATCGCGGAATCGGCTGGGCTCGAACCAGCTCAGCGTCATCCGCACGTCTTGAAACACAGCCTGGCGTCGCATTTGATCGAAGCCAACGTCAACGTAGCCGTCGTGAAGCAGCAGCTCGGCCATCGCTCGATCAGCTCGACGATGCAGTACGTTGGTGTCAGCGATCAAGCGGCAGGATCTGCTGCGAAGTCAGCGATGATGGCCCTGTACTGAACGCATCGGTTTGGGCGTTCTGATGCGTTGTTTACCCGCCCACCTCCGAGTCTAAACAACTTAGAAGTGGGCGTTTTCTTGCTCGGTTGAGTGTATTGATGCGTTTTGTCTGGCCGAACGTCGACCCGCACGTTGTCCGGCGCCGGATAAATCTACCCCAAGGCTGTCCTTCCTCACTTTAAATCCAGCCTGGACTGGTGTTTCCTCTTAATCTTGTACATTTTCGTGTCAACGTTTCCCGAGAACACGGCAACGAAAAACTCACCGTTGGGAGCCGCTGCTTTGACTTCCTGAACATCGTCTAACGAAAACTTGGTCCGCAAACCCTGGCAGCGATTCGTAGCTCCGAAATTGTTCTTCCAATTTTCCTCTAACGGCTCGGACAGATATGCCTCCTTGACAACAGCCCCGGAGGGATCGGAGAGCAGTACGACACGGGTGATCGAAGTACAGCCGTCTGTGATTTTCGTGCCAGCGTAGCCCTCCGCTACTATCGTCAATGATCGCCGCTTGTCTTCTTCCGATGGCTCGTATTGAGTGAATGCGTTGTTGTGCGATTTAGCTGACATCGCGAGAACGGCCTCCGGCATGAAGAGAGTTATTGCGGGGGCTTGGGCCCCTGATCGTAGTTCCCCCATATTAAACAGCAACACCGAATGGTCTATTCCCTTGCCCGAGAGGGCCTGCTGCACTTCATCATCTGATAGGACGTCCGTGGACTGCGTTACGGGCGCCGCTGGAGGCTGGTCTGCGGGGGCTTGGAATAAGCTAGCATCCGTTGCCGGGTTCACCTGATACTCGCTAATGGTCACGTCGGAAATAACACCGCCTTCGACATTGTGACGCGCGAAGGACAAGTAGACCCCGTCTACCCGCCGCCAATCTGAGAGGTCGGTTACAGATTGGTTGGTACCCTCAGTCGTGAATGTTGTCCTCAATAACCGACCCGCTGCCGGGTCAATGTTCCAAAGACCTTCCATGCCTTCGCCTCTAACCATGAGCTTAACCGTGCTGACATTCCCAATCTGCTCAGTGCCTTCTAGAGCGCAGCTATATTGGTCGCGGTGTTGCCCAATGTATATGGGCTCCAGCTTCATCGCAGTTTGATACTTGTGGATTGTGGCAGCTGGGACGGCGGTCGTCGTTTTCCCTACGGTGCGATAGTTGAACTCAGGTGTTAGCACCTCCTTTGTACTTCGGCCATTCGACTCTTGAAACGAAAGGTAGATGCTAGACGGAAAAACGGTCACGCGTTCGATGCTTTCCGAACTGCTGCCGGACGCTTTATTGACAATCGCTTTGCCACTCCATCGGAGGGAGTGAACGGCGAGAACCTTTTCTCGGATTCCAAAAGACGCCAGTACCTTGTCCAGTGATTGCGCACAGTCTTGTTGATGGTTGTCTGCTGGAGTCACATTCACGGATGACGCGGTTAGCATCGCGTTCAAAACCGCATCGGAAACACCCTGCTTCTTGAGCTCGATGATTGCGTCCGGCAATGTATCAAA
>JBAWCJ010000298.1:0-3934 GCA_049590215.1 Candidatus Sulfotelmatobacter sp.
TCTCGAAGTCGTTGCTCGTATCCACGCCCAACGTGCTCTTCGGCAGGTCTTTGACGTGGCCAAGCGAGGCCTCGACCGTAAATCCCTTTCCCAGATATTTCTGGATGGTCTTCGCCTTAGCCGGCGACTCGACAATAACTAAACTCTTTATCAATGCACCCTCAGTTCTTAAGTTTTCGCTTTGAACCTAGCACGAATGGGACGAAAGCAACAAGTTACCGGGCGAAAGCCGTCGGATGTCAGCTTAGAAACTCTTCACAAAATTCTTCCCGGGCATCTGTCTTACTTTACCCGTCAGCTCAAGTTCGAAAAGCGCCGCGAAGATTTCCGAGGAGGACATTTCCGCTTCAAGGCGCTCTACAATTTCATCGATCTGCGTCGCCTCATCGGCCTTCAACAGGTTTAAGATTTTCTTTTCATGTGGCGGAAGCGCCTCGTCCGGGAATAGAGATGCGGAAGATTCCTTCCCGGATTCACGCGCCACCGCCGGAGTGAGCGCAAGTTTAACTTCCGCCGGAAGATCTTCCCAAACATCTTCCCAAGTCGCGACCAGCTTCGCGCCCTGCTTGATCAGCGTATTCGGTCCCCACGAATTCTTATTCGTAACATTGCCCGGTACAGCGAAGACGTCGCGGTTCTGCTCCAGCGCACACCGCGCCGTAATGCGCGTTCCCGAATATTCCGCAGCCTCAACCACCAATACCCCAACCGACATGCCGCTCAAGATCCGGTTGCGAATCGGAAAATTCTGCGGCGCCGCAAAGGTGCCCAAACGAAACTCGGAAATCAGCGCACCGCCCAGCGCAAGAATTTGCTCCGACAATCGCGAATTTTCTTTGGGATAGATCACATCCACACCCGTGCCAAACACGGCAATTGTCTTCCCCTTTGCCGCGATCGCCCCGCGATGGCTTGCCGTGTCGACCCCGCGCGCCATCCCGCTGATAATCACCAGTCCCTGCGCCGCCAAGTCGCAAGCCAGCCGCTCGGCCATCCCCGAACCGTAAGGCGTAGGGTGGCGCGTACCCACCATAGCGATGCCGGGCTGCATCAACACTTCCGGATTCCCGCGCACATAAAGCACCAGCGGCGGATCGTAAATTTCCTTCAGCCGCGACGGATAACAAGGGTCTTCAACCGACACCACAGTCACTCCGGCAGCCGCGGCGCGAGCAACTTCCTCCCGCGCCAGTTCCGCCGACTTTCCCGTAGCGATCGACTGCGCCGAAACCGCCTGCATGCCCGTACTTTCCAGCTCCGTGAGCGAAGCGTGGAACACTGCATCGGCGCTACCGAAATGTTCCACCAGCTTCCGTGCCTTCGTGGGCCCCAGACCCGGCGTTAGCGAGATGGCCAGCCACTCCAGGATGTGGGTAACCGATGGCGATGCGGCAACGGCATTCGGCACGTCGACTCCTAATCTCGGCCTCCAGATGGAGACTGGGCGGACTGTAACTACTGGCCGAAAGCAGTGTCAAGGGAAGCCGTCACAAAGGCCTGTTGAAAAAGGTCTGCTAAAATCAAAACAGGAATGAGACGTCTGCGCATCTCTGCGATTTCCTACCTCAACACCGCTCCCCTCATGTGGGATTTCGAACACGCCGAGGCCGGAAGCGAATTTGAAATTTCCTACACCTTACCGTCAGCCTGCGCCCGCGCGCTCGAGGCCGGCGCCGCCGACGTCGGCATCATCCCCGCCGCCGCCTATGCTCAGGTTCCCGGGCTAATGGTTCTGCCCGGAGTAGCGATCGCCTCGCGCCGCCCCGTGCGTTCCATCCTGCTGGTCAGCCGCGTGCCCCTCGAAAAGATTCGCGCCGTCGCTCTCGACACATCTTCCATGACCTCGGTCGCGCTGACCAAAGTTCTATTCGAAAAATGGCTGGGCGGAGGCAGAACCTTCACCTCGATGGCGCCGGACATCGAAAAAATGTTAGCCCACCACGATGCCGGATTGTTGATCGGAGATCCCGCCCTCCAAATCGACCGCTCGCGCTACCACACACTCGACCTGGCCGAGGAGTGGATTCGCCACACCGGTAAGCCCTTCGTCTTCGCCTTCTGGGCAGTTCGGGAAGAAGCGTTGCGTGAAGTCGCGCCATCACAAGACCTGGCAGCAATATTCCAACAATCCCGCGACCACGGACTAGAACCCGCCAGCCTCGATCACATCGCCCGCGAATGGGCCCCGCGCCTCGGTCTCGAAGAAGCCGCCATCCGCTCCTACCTCACCGAAAATATTTATTACCGCCTCGACACTGCCTGCCTGGAGGGACTGCAACTCTTTTATCGCTATGCCGCCGAGATCGGAGCGCTGCCTGCCGCGCCGCAGATGCGCTTCCTGTTCTCCGCAAGTGCCACCGAGAGTGCCAGCGCGAATGCCACAATCGCCTAGCGCAATCCCGTGGCCCGGCCTGTAAACTCCTTCAAACACGAATGCTGCTCCATCTCCATCCTCTGCTTGCTGTTCCTCTCTGGCGACAACTCCGTCATCTAGGCGGTATCGGCCTGGTCTTGCTGGGACTCATAGACAACTCCGTGATCCCGGTAACCGGCAGCATGGACGTTCTGACCATCTGGCTCGCTGCCCGTCATCGCGAACCGTGGCTCTACTACGGCCTGATGGCGACTCTCGGCGCGGTGATCGGCGGCTACATTACTTACGGCCTCGCCCGCAAGGGCGGCAAAGAAATGATGGAGCGCAAGCTCTCGAAGAAAAAAGCCGCTCAGTTCTCCAAAACGTTTGCCCGTTGGGGATTCGCCTCGATCGTGATTCCCGCCTTGCTGCCTCCGCCGTTCCCATTTCTTCCATTTCTGTTGGCAGCGGGCGCCATGCAGTACTCGCGAAAAAAATTCCTCGCGGCCCTGGCGCTAGGCCGCGGGATGCGCTACTTCCTCGAGGCCTATTTCGGATTCCGCTACGGCCGGCATATCCTGCGTTTCTTCTCGCAATACTACAAACCAGCGCTGGCCATTCTGATCGGCCTGGCCTTGATCGGCACGGTGTTATCAGTGATTCAATATCTTCGAATGAGGAAGAAGTAAACGGCGTCTGTGCAGTTTGATTGTCATCCTGAGCAAGCGTTCTTTGCGCAGCGAAGAGCCTGCCCCGAGCTTGCCGAGGGGATCTGGGCGAGCCGCGCGATGTGTCGCGCTCTTTGCGACACAATAATTGCGCGTTTGGCTCGCTTCCTTACCAAACTGCACCATCGGCATCACAGCATTTGGCCCAACCCCCCGCCCTCCTTTAGAATTGAACTGCACATGTCCCTCACCAAGCGCCAAGCCCTGGAAATGTTCGAGTCCGATGACCTGATCGGCATCGGGATGGAAGCCGACGCTGTCCGCCGCAAGCTGCATCCCGAAGGCACAGTCACCTACATCATCGACCGCAACATTAATTACACCAACTTCTGCACCGAGTACTGCACCTTCTGCGCCTTCTATCGCCCTCTCAAAGGCCCGGCGGCGAAAGAAGGCTACATCCTCGATTTCAACACCATCTACGAAAAAATCCGCGAGACCGTCGAACTCGGCGGCACCGGAGTGCTGATGCAAGGCGGCCTGCATCCTGATCTCAAAATCGACTGGCACGAAAAAATGCTGCGCGGCATCAAAGACCGTTTTCCGCAAGTTCATCTGCACTGCTATTCCGCGTCTGAGATCATCGCCATCGCAGAATACAGCGAACTAAGCATTCGCGACACAATCCTCCGCCTGCGCGATGCCGGACTCGATTCCATCCCCGGCGGCGGCGCCGAAATTCTCGACGACGAAGTCCGCTACAAAATCGCCCGCCTGAAGTGCCTCACCAACGACTGGATCAACGTCCACCGCACCGCCCACCAGATCGGCATGCGCACCACCGCAACCATGATGTTCGGCGTAGGCGAAAATTACGAAAACCGCGTCAACCACTTCCAGCAACTCTACGATC
>JBAWCJ010000299.1:0-5670 GCA_049590215.1 Candidatus Sulfotelmatobacter sp.
TACGCTGTTCCTGATTGAAAGTATGAGTCACAGCGCCAAGGCGGATCCAAGTGACCTGCGTGATATTGGCGGCATCGGGCGTTGCCACGAAGAAAGTCTGGCCCCCACTAATGCTGGCAGGAGCTGAGGTAATGGTCGGCCGCGCTCCGGCAAACAGGTAGGGCGGGGAGAAGATTTCTGCGCTGTTCGGGTTGCAGTTCGTGTCCCCGTAGCACTGCCCGCCCCCCGAGAGCACGCGGCCATCGGGCAAAAGCAGAGCTACCGAGTGGTAGCCGCGATAGACGCTCAGACTGGCCAACATCGACCAGGTCCCGGTGGCTGGATTCCACAATTCGGCAGGATATACGGGATTTGTGTTGTCGTCGAACGGGACGCCGCTCGTTCCCCCTGTCACCAGCACCGTTCCATCTGGAAGCAACGTCGCGTTCGCGTGACGCCGTGCATACGCCATCGTGCCGGTGTAGCTCCAAGTTGGAATGCGGTCGTTCAGGTTAATGACTTCCGCGGTCGCCGTTGGCCCAACGCCCCCGCCAGTTAACATGATCTGGCCGTTGTTGTACATGACTGAAGGTCCGTAGCCGCGAAATTGGTACTCCATGCTTGGACCGATCGTCCAACTGCCTGTGCCATCGGTATTGAGGTATCGGGACACGGGACTCGCATTGAAGAGGGTGCCATTCGGTGCCAGATACATCGGCGGGTAGAGGGGCAGAAGCAACTGCGCCGTGGTCAGATTTCGCCATGTGCCACTGGAAGCCTGCCAGACTTGCGGCAATGGGTTATTTCCCAAAACCGGGCTGATCTCGCCCGAAGTGACGACGACATCCCCGTTGGGGAGCACAGTGTTGGTGGGATACCATCGACCAGCATTCATGTCCGGCAGAAACGTCCAATTCCCACTCACAGGGTCATATGTGGAGGCGTTCGCGACCCCTGTACTATCCGCGGCGTCTCCCCCTATAACCAAAACCTGACCATTCTCCAACAAGGAATGGCCCCCGCAGAAAATGTTATAACCCGGCTGCGTTGCCGCTATGTTGGTATTGGTTATCGGGTTCCAAATCTCTGGCCTGCCGCCGTAAGCGAACGAACCCCACCAAAATACCTCCCCACTTGGTAGCAGAACGGCATGCGTGGGATTAAAAGGCCAGCTCATCACGGAAGAGAATTGCCCTACTGCGCTCGGATCCTGAGCGTTCACCCTGGGGCACACAGCCGCGAGGAACACCGCCATCAGGGCGGAATAAAGAACCTCTCGCCCGATGGACCGCGCGACTTTTCCAAGGCACAGCCCGGACTTTGCATTTTTGCTGAATGCAGTCGCACTGAGATGCTCACGGGACGATGACACGCAATGGGACATGGGAACTGACACTCGACAGTTAGGCTGCGAATCACAAACGCAAACCTTACGATACACCAACAGCACAAGGCTGGTTACTGTTCATTTAGCGTAACCGCGTAGCAAGCGCGGATCCCCGACTTGCTATAGGCCATAGCTGCCACAGTATGCGGTCCGCTAGTCCCGTTGGTCCAGTCGAAACTGTATGGCGATTCTTTAACGGTCGCCAGCAAGTTCCAGTCGACGTAAAACTCCACCTTACTGATTCCGCTGTTGTCCGATGCGGTAGCTGTAACCGTTGTAGGATTGCTCACCGATGATTGATCACTGGGAGACGTAATCGACACCACGGGGTACGCGCTCCTATTGTTCCTGTCCACGGTACTGTGAACATCCGCTCCCGACCCCTTATGGCTGGCGAAGGTCTTACGCTTGTTGCTACGAGAGTTGTCGTTATCGTAGATAAAGTTATCAGCCGAGGCCTCGGACACGTGGTACGTGTTGTAGTCGGGTGGCGTATTGCTGGCGAAGAAGTCAGGCTGGTTCGTCGGGTCGTTCTGCCAGAACCCGACTGGTCCTTTTGCACCAGGGTCCCAGATCACCGTATTGTGATGGAAGGAGTTACCAGTGGTTGCGATGGATTGGTACGGCGGAAAAGCGTTAGGCTCTCGTTTCGACGCGCCGATCGACCACCCGCCGATGCCTATCCCCGGAGATATTTCGATTACGTTGCAGTAGGCGTCCACCCCTGAACTGGCACGCACGGCAATCTGGAAGGTCCAATTGGAGTCATACACTTGGGCACCATTCCGCAGCACAAAGTTGTTGCGGTACGTCGAAGTTCCGAAGCCGATCTCCTGCTCCAACCCGTCCGCATCCGAGTTGTCGGTAATCGTGTTGCCGTCCACCAGCCAGCTCCGGCCCCACATGTCGAAATGGATGCCCGCCCCTTCATTGTGACTTATCGTATTCCCGCGAATGGTACCTCCCGTTATCGTTCCGAACTTGATCCCGCCCGAACCGAAACCAGGGTCAAAGTGAGCATAATCATTGTCGGTGATTGTATTGCCCTGGATCGTACATCCACAGGGCATCGACGCCGTGACCGGCGCGGCGGGAAATCCTATTCCGCCGCCAATCCCAAGTTGGCCGTTCAGGTGAATGTAGTTGTTCAAGATCTGCATCCCGAACTCAATGCGTACGCCAAATCCATGGTTAAGCGTGATGTCATTGTTTTCGACTGTCCAATTTGCTCCGGCCGTCATCGAATTCACCCCTTGCAGAGTGCCGATAGTTCCATGCGGATACATGTCGGCAAATTCCTCAACCGTGAGGTACTGAATGGTCACGTTGTTGGCAGGCCCACCGAACGCGTTGGTGGTCACGCTGGTCTCGACCGTGTGGCCGGACGGGTCGTCGTGGAAATAAATGACATGATTCGCGTAATCGAACCACCACTCGCCGGGCCCGATGTTTGGCAGTGTGGGTGAGTCCAAGTGCCGATAAGGCTTACCGTCGAAAAATAAGTCCTCGGGGTAGATGCAGCCCGACCAGCCCTTGTCACAGTTCTTCGTATTGGCGGCCCGTGGGGCGTGTTGCATTTGCCTGGCTACCGCATAGTTGGAGCCGTCGAACTTCGCCAAGGGACCAATCACGATTCCGCCGCTAATAATGGCAGGGCACGGGGTCGCAGGCGGAGCGCACGAGGTCTGGCCGATGAACCGGTCATTGTCCCTTGGCAGGATGGGCTGAGACAAACGATAAACGCCTGGAGTAAAGAGGAAAGTCGTGCCTGCCGGCTTGGAACTGACTATCGCGGGCACGTTGTCAGTGGGGTGCACGATCACCTGCGCCCAACCCGCGGAACTGAATACGAGAACACTGAGTGGAAGAGCTGTGGTCACTGCACGGCGGATCATCGGATCGTTACCTGCCTGGGGGATTGCTCGGGTCGCATTGTGCGAGCTCGGTGCGCCATTATCCCATATTCCGCTGCCCGCAAAGGAAGACATCAGCAGCTTGGCATCGAGGCGAATCCTGCTTGCCGAAGGGCCTATCGTCGTCTGCGAGGCTCAACAGATCACCCCGACGGGCTGCCCTGAGGTGTGGGCCCAGGCACCAGAAAGCTCGAGAAACCCATCGGTCCTGAAGACAACGGTCGGGCCAAAATCAGTCGGCACTGTCTATCCGGACGATAGAAGACCATGCACTACTGGAACCTTCCCAAACCACGCGGTACGTAGGATTCTCTAACCGGGATTCAGAAACTGCCCCGTAGAGTTGTCGCCAAAAGCAGATCAAATCAATTTCTGAGTTCGTTACAGGAGGCAAGGTCTTGTTCCCCCAAACAGCCTGGTACAACCGATCAATCAAAACCGCAGCCGCACTAGTTGTTATCGCTTTTTGTGGTTTATCTGTGGCTCACGCCGGCACGGTGGACATTAAACCCGGAGCCGATATTCCAAGCGTCGTCAGCGACTCTCCCGCAGGTACAACTTTCATTATCTATCCGGGCACGTACCGGCTGACGGAGCCCATCGTTCCGAAAAATGGTGACAGCTTCGTCGGACAAACAGCCTGTGCGCCACCGACGACTTCATGCGCCGCCATCATCAGTGGGTCGAGGCTTATTGGCTCTTTGGCCGTACTGGACGGAACGAACTACAAGGTGACCGGCCAGACGCAACAGGGTGCGATAGAAATTGCCACCACTCGGTGCCAGCCTGGCTATGCAGGCTGCATCTATCCTGAAGACTTGTTCTTTGATGGCGTGCCCTACACGCATTTATACTCGGCTTCACTGCCGACCATCGCGAGTGGCCAGTGGTGGTTCGACTATGCGAACAACACCATCTACTTCCACGACAACCCAGCAGGGCATGTGGTTGAGACGAGCGTAGTTCCCAGTGCGTTCAGTAGTTGGGCCAATAACGTCACGATCAGCGGCCTCACTATTAAGGAATTTGCTGTGCCGAGTATGTTTGCGGCCATTGGAGTGCCGGGAAATACATCTCTGACACAGGGACTAAACTGGACGATCAAGGACTGCGAACTTTTGCTGAACCACGCCGCAGCCTTGCGGACGGCCGGCTTCGGAATGCAGATTCTCAACAACTATATTCACAACAACGGCGAGATTGGGATTTATGGTGGTATGGGAAGCTACTCCACCACAACCGACGGTATTGTGATTGCCCAGAACACGATCACCCACAACAATTACGCACATTTCCTTGCGGGGTACGGTTCTGGAGGAATTAAGATTGGTAACAGCACGGGCACGGTGATTCGTGGTAACACGATCGCGGACAATGATGGAGCAGGTATCCACTTTGATATGGCTGCCCATTCACCGCTGGTTGATGGGAACACGGTGAGCGGCAACGCCAGTGGAGGTGGCATTCAATACGAGATCAGCATGACCTCAGCCACGATTCGGAACAACATCGTGTTGAAGAACGGTGCGAACCTACCAACCGAACCAGCTACCTCGAACCCAAACGTAGGTACCTTCAATTCAGTGGGTGTGAACGCTTACTGCAATGTAATAGAAATTCCCAATGTCCCGCACGCATACGGTTTTGCCGTAGAAGCGGGCCCCCGCGGGTTTAGCACCTATCCGCCGTACGAGCGATTGGTCTCTACAGGAAATGACTTCCATCACAACACCGTGATCTGGGACTCGGGATCCGCTGGTTGGGTCGGTTTCTACCAGGATGACACCGTGAACGAGCCGGATTTCTTCGTCGACAACAAAGCCCCGGATTTCAACACCTACCACCTCCCAAGCACCTCCCTGAAGAACTTCATCTACGATAACAACAACTCTGGAAAGAACACGCACCTCACCTTCAGCCAGTATCAAGCGAACGGAGCGGATCTGCATGGCACCGTAGACACGAAGTACGATGCGGGTTACCCGACCGTGAAGATCACATCGCCCGCAAACGGAGCGACTGTAACCAATCCCACGATCACGGCTACGGCGTCGGACGCAAGCGGGATCAGTAAGGTGGAATTCTATGTCGACTGGAACTTGCAGGAGACAGTTACAGAATCGCCATTCAGTTTCGACTGGAGCAACGGAACTAGCGGGTCGCACACGGTAGCGGCGATGGCCTACAGCAACGCGGGTATCCGCAGTTGCTATGCGGTCACGTTAAATAACAATTGAGGCGCGCGGACATCTAGAGCGGTTGTCCGTTGCTACCCCAAAAATAACCGCGCCGGTCCTTGGCAGGACCGGCGCGGTTTTTCATTGACCCAGATTGTTGCCTCAGCTTTTTAAGGGAACGGCAAAATCGGTACCACGCGGCCGGTGCTTACTG
>JBAWCJ010000300.1:0-1554 GCA_049590215.1 Candidatus Sulfotelmatobacter sp.
GTACTCATCTAATGAAGTAGGGCAATCGTAGGATGATCAAACAAACGCTTCGCAATCCGGCGCTCCGCAAGCGGGCTTCGCAGTTCGGGCGCCTGGTGCGGCACTCTGCCGTTACCCCGCTTTGCGGAGAGACGCACACCCCGCGTCTGGTGTCGAACGGCGAGATGGGCGTGACCTTCATCGGCCATTCCAGTTTCTTCGTGCAGATCGGCGAGCAAAGTGTGATGATCGACCCGAACTTTGCGCGTTGGCTCTTCGTGCTGAAGCGGCTGCGGCGTCCGGGGTTGCGCGTGCGGGATTTGCCTTCCATCGACCTGGTGCTGGTGACGCATGCGCACTTTGATCATCTGCACCGGCCGTCGCTGCGCGCCATTGTGCAGAATAATCTGCGCACTCGCGGGACGGCTCCGGCCATCATTATTCCGAGCCATGTGACCGACTTGATTTCCGATCTTGGATTTTCCGAGATCATCGAGCTTGACTGGTGGAACCGTTCGCGGCACGGCAGCCTGGAGGTGACGCACGTTCCTTCGCGGCATTGGGGGGCGCGGATTCTCAAGGATTCGCACCGCGGTTACGGCGGCTATGTGCTGCAAGGCGCGAAGCATTCTGTTTATCACGCCGGCGACACGGCTTACTTCGCCGGCTTCCGCGAGATTGGCCGCCGCTTGTCGCCGGAACTGGCGCTGCTTCCGATCGGCGCTTACAACCCGCCCAGCTTCCGCAATGTTCATACCAGTCCTGCCGACGCTACCCGCGCGTTCCTCGACCTGAAGTCGCGCTGGATGGTCCCGATGCACTATGGAAGCTTCCGGCTGTCGCACGAGCCAGTGGATGAGCCGCTGCAACTGCTGGAGCAGGAAGCGCGCTCGGCGGGGATTGAAGACCGCATCGTGGTGCTGGAAGAAGGGGTCACCAGATTCTTCTGATTGAGAAGCCTACCGAAGGAACGAGGTTTCAAGGTTTTTCACACTCCCTTGACAAACAATTTGCGCGTTTTGGTGTAACATCGGTCGCCCGAGATTTTCATTTTTAGGAGGCGAACCGTGAGTGTAAAAGCCGTACCTGAGGGTTTCCACACCATTACTCCATACATGACTGTCCGCAACGCCGACCGCGCCATCGAGTTTTACAAGCAGGCGTTTGGCGCCGTCGAGAAGGGCATTATGAAATCGCCGGACGGTAAGATCGCGCATGCCGAACTGCGTATCGGGGACTCCATCTTGATGCTGGGCGATGAGTTTCCGCAGATGGGGGCTTTGTCGCCGCAGTCGACTGGCGGCGCTGGCATGGGGCTGCACATTTATGTCGACGACGTAGACTCGGCGTTTGACCGCGCGGTGAAAGCCGGAGCAACCGTTGAAATGCCGGTGGCTGATATGTTCTGGGGCGACCGCTATGGCAAGCTGGCCGATCCGTTCGGCCACAAGTGGTCGATTGGAACTCACAAGCGCGACATGACGATGGAAGACATGGAAGTGGCGATGAAGCAAATGCCGATGAGCGCATGAGAGTTTGATGGAATAAGTGATTTGTAATTCTGCACGTAATTCT
>JBAWCJ010000301.1:0-2049 GCA_049590215.1 Candidatus Sulfotelmatobacter sp.
CGCTTTTTGCTTGGCGAAGGATCTCAGCGGCCACTGCGCTTTCTCATGACCTCGAACGCGGTCTCGTCGTAAACTGTTAGTGGACTAACTCAGGACGCCTCTTGGTATCGAAAGTTTCCGCATTCGCCGACGCCGCTCCGGAAGTCACTCCGCCTTCCGTCGCATCCGTTATTTCGGTGGAGAACCTGGTGCATCGCTACGGCGACCGCACGGCTCTGAACGGCGTTTCATTCGACGTGCGTCCCGCGGAATTGTTCGGCCTGCTCGGCCCCAACGGCAGCGGCAAGACCACACTCTTCCGCATTCTGTCCACTCTGATGCTTCCGACGGCGGGGCGCGCCACCATCATGGGCTGCGACGCCGCGCAGGAGCCAGCGCGTTTGCGCCGCCAAATCGGCGTGGTCTTTCAGGCCCAGAGCATCGACCTCAAACTCACCGCCTACGAGAATCTCTGGCATCAAGGACATCTCTACCGTCTGCGCGGCGCCGCCCTGAAGAACCGGATTCAGGAAATCCTCAGCCGCGTCGGCCTGGCTGATCGCGGCAAGGAGTTGGTCGAAACTTTCTCCGGCGGCATGCAGCGCCGCATCGAATTGGCTAAGGGATTGTTGCATCATCCCGGAGTGCTACTGCTCGATGAGCCCACTACCGGCCTCGACCCCGGCGCCCGGCGCGATCTCTGGCAATACCTGCGGACGTTGCGCGACGAAGAACAGGTCTCCGTGCTCGTCACCACGCATCTCATGGAAGAAGCGGAGCGCTGTGACCGTCTCGCCATCATGAACGAAGGCAACCTGGTCGCGTTGGGCACGCCCGCCGAGTTGAAAAGTGAAATCGGCGGTGACGTGATCTTGCTCGATGCCGCCCGCGATGCGCCGTTGCTTGCCGAACGCATCCAGGACCGGTTTCACGTGGAAACAACCGTCCTCGAAAATCAGGTGCGCATGGAACGCGAGTCCGCCCACCGCTTCGTCACCGAAGTGGTCGAGGCTTTCCCCGGAGAAATCGAGGCGATCTCAGTGAGCAAGCCGGCGCTCGAAGACGTTTTCATCCGCCGCACCGGACACAAGTTCTGGAGCGAAACAAACGAAGCAGAAACCAGTTCGAAAAAATCACGATAGGAGGTAACGTGCTTTCTATGATGCTAGCGATTTCGCTCGTGCTTGTCGTCCTCCCCTTGGCGGGAATCGTATGGACGCTGACCAACGGCCTCATCACGACTGTCGACGGCCTGTTCCTGACCCTGATCCTGCTGACCCTGGCCGGCGTCTTCACGCTGAACGCATACTGGGAAATGCGTGATCTGGGCATGCTCCCCAAGAAAAAGGTCGCGGCTCCGGCCGCGAAAACTCCTCCGGCGAAGGCGAGTTAATCTCTGTGGCTACTCAAACCGCTGTCATGTCGAGACCCGTCGCGCCCGTTTCCGCGGGCGTGTTGCTGCCGGCATTCACGCTCTGGTGGCGCGAAATCGTGCGCTTCTACCGGCAGAAGTCCCGAGTGGTCGGCGTGCTTGCTTCGCCGCTGGTGTTCTGGATCGTCCTCGGTTCTGGTTTCGGTAACTCCTTCCGCTCCGGCGCCGGGCAGGCTCAGGAGCACTACATGGATTATTTTTATCCCGGCACACTGATCCTGATCGTGTTGTTCACCTCGATCTTCGCGATGATGTCGCTCATCGAGGACCGTCAGGAAGGCTTTCTGCTCTCTGTGATGGTCGCCCCCGTGCCGCGCTCGGCAATCGTGCTCGGCAAGGTTCTAGGTGGCACCACGCTGGCGGCGATTCAGGGACTGATCTTCCTCGTCTTCGCCCCGTTCGCCGGCGTGCATCTCAACCTGCTGATGGTCCTTTCGGTGGCCGTGGTTGTGTTTCTGGTTTCGTTCGCGCTGACCTCGCTCGGCTTCGCCATCGCCTGGCCCATGGATTCCACGTCCGCCTTCCACGGCATCATCAATCTGTTCCTGATTCCGCTCTGGCTCCTGTCGGGCGCGCTGTTTCCCCTCTCCGGCGCCTCAGGATGGATTCGCGTCCTTATGTACCTGAACCCCCTGACC
>JBAWCJ010000302.1:0-22782 GCA_049590215.1 Candidatus Sulfotelmatobacter sp.
GTCGAAAAGGTCGCCGAAATTTACCAGATGTTTCTGGCCGGCCTGAATGCTCCGGGACGTCCGGTGGGGAACCTGCTTTTTCTGGGACCGACTGGATCGGGCAAGACGCGCGTGGTGGAGGCTATGGCCGAGGCGTTGTTCGGCGATGCGCATGCCTGCATCAAGATTGATTGCGCGGAGTTCCAGCACTCGCATGAGATTGCTAAGTTGATCGGTTCGCCTCCGGGATACCTGGGGCACCGCGAGACTCATCCGCTGCTGACGCAGGAAGCGCTGAATCAGTGGTTCACGGAGAAGCTGAAGCTTTCGATTCTGCTGTTTGATGAGATTGAGAAAGCCAGCGACTCGCTGTGGCAACTGCTGCTTGGAATTCTCGATAAGGCTACGCTGACGCTGGGTGATAATCGCCGGGTCGATCTTTCGCAGTGCATCATCATCCTGACCTCGAACCTGGGGGCCAGTGAGATGACGAATCTGATCGATGGCGGCCTGGGCTTTGCGCCCAAGGTGGTGGAAGTCGACAGCAGTTTTGACGACAAGATTCAGCGCACCGCGGTGGAAGCGGCGCGACGCAAGTTCACGCCGGAGTTCATGAACCGCATCGACAAGACGGTGGTGTTTAAGACACTGCGCGACGAGCATCTGGCGCAGATCCTCGATATCGAACTTGGGATGGTGCAGCAGCGCGTGCTGATGGCTGCGGGAACGAACCAGTTCGTGTTCAACTGCACGGCTGGGGTGAAAGAGTTTTTGTTGAAGGAAGGCACGGACCCGCGGTACGGGGCGCGCCACCTGAAGCGGGCCATTGAACGGCACCTGGTTTTCCCGCTGGCGAATCTGGTTGCGACCAGCCAGGTGAAGCTGGGAGATTTTGTGCGCGTCGATATGGCTTCGGAAAATCAGATGATCTTTGTGAAGGAAGCAGAAAACACGATGGCGCCGGTGCTGCTGGAACGTTACGGAGCCGCGGTTGCCGCTCTGCCTGCGGCACGCGCAGCGCGCACCGCGGCCAACAACCGCCGCGACTTTGGAGCCAGTCCCATCGCGGAAAGCAAATAAGTTTTGGTAGGTAAAACTCGCTAGACCCGCATCTCGCGAGTTCCTCGTGGCGCCGGAATCCCTCCGGCGCCTTTTTTCTGCCCGGCGTGGCCGCGGAGTTGCAAAGAATAATTGACCTCAGGCCCGCAATGATCGCGACGGCGATTCAATTTCAACTACGGACCGCGACGGATGGTTGCAGAACGTGAAGTAGATGGCACGCGTTCAGAAGGTGAAGTGGGCCGTTTCTGATCGAGCGAAGGATTCTCGCAGGCCACTCCGACTTGCGGAGTTTCTCCCCGCCTGATTTTGCTCCCATTCGGCGGCATCCCTAACAGCCCAGGTTCAAGGAGAATGGTACGGACCTGACCGGCGGTTCGAAAGTAACCGGGGTAACGGCGCAGTTCATTCGCCGAGTGCGGGGCGATCTTATCGCCGGAATGAGACGATTTGCCTCGGCGCGGGCTATCGCCTACAGTGTTTACTGTATTTCGCATCTCTGGGCGGAATGGGCTAGCATACAAGCGGTCTGACGCGCTTACCCAGTACTCGAGAACAGCCTATGAGGCGGGTTAGGTTGTGGCCACACGATATGAGTGAGCCAAGGCAAGCCGAACAAATAACGGGTCTGTTGGCTGCGATTGTCGCCTCCTCCGATGATGCGATTATCAGCAAGAACCTTGATGGCATCATCACGAGCTGGAATAAGAGTGCGGAACGCATATATGGCTATACCCCTGAAGAGGCAATTGGGCAAAATATCACCCTGATCATTCCACCGGAACGCCACGCTGAAGAGTCAGACATTCTCGCCCGCCTCCGGCGAGGAGAGCGGGTTGACCATTTCCAAACTGTCCGCAGGCGGAAGGATGGCAGCTTTCTCGATGTATCACTGACCCTCTCTCCCGTGAGAGATTCATCGGGGCGTGTAATTGGAGCCTCGAAGGTGGCGCGAGACATTACAGCGCAAAAGCAGGCTGAGCGGGCATTGCGGGAAAGCGAACAACGCTTTCGCGTGATTACGGATGCTTCGCCCATCATGGTCTGGATGGCGGGGACAGACAAGCTTTGCTACTACTTTAATAAGGGATGGTTGGATTTCGTCGGGCGCACTCTCGAACAAGAGTCAGGCAATGGCTGGGCGGAGAACCTGCATCCAGAGGACTTCGACTACTGTCTGCAAATCTACGTTGACAGCTTCGAAGCTGGCCGTCCATTTGAGATGGAGTACCGGATGCGGCATCACACGGGGCAATACCGCTGGATCCTGGATCGCGGAGTGCCGCGCTACGCGCCGGATGGAACGTTCGAAGGATATGTAGGCGGTTGTCTTGATATCCACGAACAGAAAGAGGCAGCAGAGAAAGTTCGGATTGCGGATGACATGACGCGCCTGATGAGGGCACAAGATGAAGAGCGCCGGCGCATCGCCCGCGAATTGCATGACAGTGCTGGGCAGACACTAACCGTGCTGGGATTGAGTCTTGCGCAGTTGGTTGAACGGGCACAGGTCATTGCTCCGGAGTTGGCTGAAGAAGGAAAAGAGATCGAAGGCATAGTGCAACAACTGCACCGCGAAATTCGAACAACCTCTTACCTTTTGCACCCGCCGTTGCTGGACGAATGTGGTCTCGCGTCGGCGCTTAAGGGCTACGTAGAGGGGCTGGCAGAACGCAGTAACGTAGCCATCACGCTGGATGTCGCTGCCGATGTTGGAAGACTGCCAAGCGATATGGAGCTTGCGATTTTTCGACTGGTGCAGGAGTGCTTAACAAATATCCACCGGCACTCCGGCAGCAAGACCGCTCTTATCCGGATAGCTCGCGAAGGAGAGAGCGTGCGAACCGAGGTGCAGGATCACGGAAGCGGCATATCGCCAGAGCGCTTGTCGGAAATTCGGGCCCACGGCTCGGGCGTTGGGATCAGGGGAATTCGGGAGCGTATACGGCACTTCCACGGAGAAATGAAAATCGAATCGAACGGTTCAGGTACCTCCGTGATTGTAAGCATTCCCATACCTAAGGAAGCCCGTTCAGCAGATATTGAACCGCTGCAAGCTGCAGTGTAGCTATCATCGATGTTGTTAGAGTAGATATCGCAGACGTGCTTCGAACATCAGCGCTTTCCCGGAGCGGAGTGGAAGGGATCGTTTTCTGGGGAATCGGGCGCGTCTTCGGGGCTGGGAATATCCAGATTCACGACGATCGGCTCCTGGCCGCTGCGCACGATTACCGCTTCTACGGGTTCGTCTTTGCGCGCGTTCAGTTCCTGATGAGGAACGTAGGGAGGAACGTAGACGAAGTCTCCCGGGCCGGCTTCATCGACGAACTCGAGATTATTTCCCCAGCGAAAGCGGGCGCGGCCGCGCACCACGTAGATGACGGTTTCGAGTTCTCCGTGATGATGGGGACCGGTCTTGGCGTTGGGATGGACGACGACGGTTCCTGCCCACAGCTTCTGCGCGCCGACTCGGGCATAAGAGATCGCTTCGGCGCGGGTCATGCCCGGGGTTTGCGGCGTGTTGCTGTCGAGTTCGCCGCTGCGAATGATGCGCAGGCCGTGGGTTCTCCAGTCGGGAGTTTCGGTCATAAGTGAGTGTTGCCCGTCCGAGTTACGGTACTACTCCGTCTTGGGTTGAAGCCCGCACGCTGGTAGGCTCCTCACGCGGCCGCCTCACCACACGTCACATCTTTTTCCTTCGGGCCGCACCATGGCCGAATCTGCTTTGCAGCTCCACGCTTTCTGAAAGTCCGGGAGATTTGAGAGCGGCCCGATTACCCGATACTTGGCGACGGGATGCGGATCGGTCTGCATCATCGTACGCTGGGTTTCGATGCGGATCTCATCGCCGCGGAACTGTCCCCACGCAATGTAGAACTGTTGCTCCGGGGTGAAGCCATCGATATCCGGCGGACGCGGCTTGCCCTCGAGCGACTTTTCATACGCCAGAAATGCGATCTTCGCGCCGCCCAGGTCGCCGATGCTCTCACCCAGCACGAGTTTGCCGTTGTGATGCACGCCGGGCTCGATGAAGTAGTTGTCGAACTGATTGGCCACGCACGCGGCGCGCGTTTGGAACTGCTTCAGATCGGCGTCCGTCCACCAGTTGCGCAGGCGGCCGAGGTAGTCGAACTGCGCGCCCTGATCGTCGAAGCCGTGGGAAATCTCATGGCCGATCACGACTCCGATGGCGCCGTAGTTCACCGCGTCTACCGCTTTCATGTCAAACGCCGGAGGCTGCAAGATGCCTGCCGGAAACACAATCTCATTCAGGAGAGGATTGTAATAAGCGTCGGAAGTGGGCGGCGTCATGCCCCAGCGGCCGCGGTCCACGGGCTTGTTGATGGTGAGCCGGTCATCTTCTTCCACGAACTTTCTGCCCGCGATCATGTCTTCGAAAAACGCGTCGCGCCGCACTACGACGTGGCTGTAATCTTTCCACTTATCGGGATATCCGATCTTGGGATTGAAGGTGGCAATCTTGGCCATCGCTTTTTCTTTAGTGTCGTCACTCATCCAAGGGCGGCTGAGAATGTCGTCGCGCATCGCGGCCAGCAGATTCCGCACCATCTCCTGCATGCGGGCCTTGGCTTCCGGAGGGAAATACTTTTCCACGTACTTCTTTCCAAGGGCTTCACCGAAAAGTTGATCGGTTGATTCGACGCAGCGCTTCCAGCGCGGCTTCATCTCCGTGGTGCCGCCCAAATACTTCCCAGTGAATGCGAAATCTTCTTCGACGAATGGCGCCGAGAGGGAACTGGCGGTCGAGTTCAGCAGATGCCACTTCAAATAAACTTTCCAGTCCGCCAGCGGAGCTTCGTGCACTTGCCGGTCGAGTTCCTGCATGAATTTCGGCTGGTCCACATTCATGTCTACATCCTGCGGAATCTGCACGTGCTTGAAATATTCCGTCCAGTCGATATGCGGGGTCATCGCCTGCAACTGGGCAAAGGTCGTGTTGTGGTCGGTCGCTGCCGGATCGCGCGAGGCCACGTTGTCGAGCGTGGCTTCCGCTAGTTTGGTCTCCATGCCCATGATGGTCTGGGCCGCGGCAGCCGAGGTTTTTTCGTCCCATCCCGCGAGCTTGAACATGGCGGTGATGTGCGCGACATATTTCTCGCGCGCTTCCTTGAAGCGAGCCTCCGGCTTCAGGTAATAGTCGCGATCCGGCAGCCCTAGCCCGTTTGCGCCAATATCAGCCAGCACCCATGATGGTTTGTGCGGATCCTGCTGGCTGCCGAAGATGAACGGATCTTCCACCAGGATGTCGTGCATATTGGCCATCACCCGCTGCAATTCCGCCGTGTCTTTGGCGGCATCAATGCGGGCAAACCATGGCTTGAGCGGCTCCATGCCGCGCGCATTCACGCGAGACTCATCCATGCAGGCGCCGTAGTAGTCGCCGATGATCTGCTCGGTGCTGCCCTGAGGCGCGCTTTTGTCGGCGGAGGCGGTCTCGAGTATCTCCTTCAGCTTGTCCTTGGACGACTCGCCCGCGGCCCAGCGCTTGCTCCAGCGGGTCATGGAAGCTGGAATCGGGTTGTTGGCTCGCCAGGTTCCGTTGGCGAACTCGTAGAAGTCGTTGCACGGATCCGCCTTGCGATCCAGGTCGGTGACGTCGATGCCGTGCAGGGAACTGGCTTGTGAAAACAAGAACTGCGGGAGCAGGAGCGAGGAAAACAGCAACATCAGGAACGAAATTCTGAGTCTGCGCATGACGCCTCTTTCGGTCAGCTCTGAAACGACCTGCCATTCTAGACGAATTGCTGGTCGCTTCGCAGCCGCGCGGGGAAACGCCCCGGGAACCAACGGAAAACCGAATGGGAACAAGGGAAAATTCCGCATCGAGGTCTTTACGGCTTCCTTACGCGGCGGCGGATAAGCTTTCGGGGCTGAGGTTGCGAGTTATGCGAGGATTACAAATCCATTGAGATCTTTCAAAGCGCCGTCTCTTCTCGCTCTTTTTTTTCTCGTTCTTCTGGGATGGTTGCAGTTGTGCGCACCCTCGGCGTATGCGCAATCGACGGCGCCTAGCACAGGTGGGGTGGCGCTCAATACGAGCACGGAGCAAGGCAGCTTCCTTCGTCGGCTTTTCAAGGCGTACTCCGAGGACTGGTGGCCGCAGGCGGCAGCGGCGAATCCAGCCGTGCCCGCTCCGGCTTTTCGCGGAGATCCTGCGCCGGTCAACGGACCGCCGTTTCCGTTTTCGACGTGGCCCATTGGTGGAACGGTGTCGATTGGGCAGCCTTGGACAGAAGCCGCGCCGTGGATGACGGCGGTGTGGGCCGGACCCGAAGGCGATGCTTGGAAGAGACACAAAATCCAGATCTACGGCTGGCTGAATGTTGGAGCAAATTTCAGCACGTCGAAAGGCGGAGTGAATCCGGCTGCGGGGAAGTACGATAATTTTCCTACTGCTTACGACGAAGTTCCGAACGCGATCGAGCCTGATCAGGAAGTGCTCTACATCGAGCGCCAGCCGGATACCGTGCAGACAGAGCACTTTGATTGGGGATTCCGGCTTTCGGCGCTGTGGGGACTCGATTATCGTTTCACTACAGCGAAAGGTTATTTCAGCCAGCAATTGCTGGGGCATCCTCCGGGGAAAGAGTATGGGTTCGATCCGGTGATGATGTATCTTGATCTTTATTTTCCTCACATCGGTGAGGGTACTGACGTTCGCATCGGACGCTACATCTCTTTGCCCGACATCGAAGCGCAGCTCGCTCCGAACAACTACACGTATAGCCATTCGCTGCTTTACACGTTTGACTGCTATACCCAGACAGGCATCAATGCGACCACGCGGATAAACTCGCATTGGACTACACAGGTGGGACTCTCGCCCGGCTGCGAAACCGCGCCCTGGAATCTGACGGACTCGCGGCTCACGTTGAACTGGTGCGCGCAGTATTCATGGCGGACGAGCAAGGACAATCTTTACCTTTGCGATAACGAGACCAACCTCGGCAAGGACAGCGGCCAATATGGCTACAACAACCTGCAGGCTTATTACCTGACCTGGTATCACGTGATCGATAAGAATTGGCATACGTCAACCGAGGGCTGGTATCAGTGGATGAAGCAGGTGCCGAATCTTAACTACAGTCCGGCGGCGGGATCGGGATTACCTCCGGTTGATCCGATTCAGCCGGAGACGGGCTCAAACGGAGCCTACTGCGACAGTAGTACTGCTTTTACTTGTTACGCGCCGGAGTGGGCTGTCGTGAACTATTTCGAGCGGCAGTTTGGGGCGCACAACTACATCACGATTCGGAATGAATATTTCGATGACATTGCCGGGCAGCGGACTGGAACCAAGACGCGTTACACGGAACATCTGTTCGGCTGGGGGCATTGGCTCGGTACCACAGTTCTGCTCCGCCCCGAAGTTCGTTACGAACATTCTTATGACGCTCCGGCCTATCAGAACGGGACCAAGAAGAGCCAGCTTACGGCGGCGGGGGATGTTATTTTTTTCTTCTGAAAGATGGGCTGGAACGAAAATGATTTAGCATCCTCTCTCATGCACGTGCCGCCGCCCGAGATGACTGCGGATCAGGTATTGCAGACCTTTCGCCGCGATGTCCCGAATCTTCTTGTCGGCGCCATGATCATGGCGGTGGGGCTGGTCGCCGCCGCGCTTTCAGGAATCCGCCGCAAGCATGACCCCATCCTGATTTACCTGGCCTTGCTGGCTGGGCTATATGGCTTGCGCATGTGGATGCACTCGGGCATCTTCCTGATGATGCAAAACTGGTCTTTCTACCCGAGGGTCAGTTCCGCGATCGACTACGTCGTCCCCATCCCCGCACTGCTTTTCCTCAATGCTGCCGGGCTGCTACATCGCCGGACAAGGAACGCGCTTTTTGGGATGGGAATTGTGCTGGCCCTGCTGGCGCTGGCCACACTCGCAGTAGGGCCGCGGGCCATTTTTTCCCAGATCAATGCCGTCTTGATAATCGGCGCGCTGACCATGCTGGTGCTGATATCCATAAGCAGGAGACCGGTCAATCGGGATGCCATCGTAATACGCCGCGGCCTGTTGATTTTCGCGGCTTTCATCTTCTGGGAGAACTTCAGAACCCTGCTCGGAATTTCCATGCCCAATATCGAGCCGGTCGGTTTTGTGGTGTTTCTTCTGGCTCTGGGATACGTTGCTGCGCGGCAAACTCTGGAGCGGGACCAGCAGCTCGGCGAGATTCAAAAGGAGCTTGAGGTCGCTAGGCGCATCCAACTCTCGATTTTGCCTGCCGGGTTCCCGAGTTCCGTCAACTTCCGTGTCGCCGCACGTTATGTGCCAATGACCTCCGTGGCCGGAGATTTCTATGACTTCATCGTGAGCGACGACACGCAAGCCGGACTGCTTATCGCTGACGTTTCCGGCCACGGCGTCCCAGCTGCGCTCATCGCCTCGATGGTGAAAGTAGCGGCTACATCGCAGCGCGCCAATGCCGCCGATCCCGCTCGATTGCTATCGGGAATGAACGCCGTTCTCTGCGGCAATACCCAGAACCAGTTTGTTACGGCCGCCTATGTTCATCTCGACTCGAGATCGAGCAAGCTTCGATATTCGGCGGCCGGGCATCCTCCCCTGCTTCTGCTACGCCAGGGGAAAGTGCTCGAAATCATCGAGAATGGTTTGATTCTGGCCGCCTTCGACTTTGCAACGTATACGAGCGCGACGCACTCGCTCGAATCGGGCGACCGGCTTCTACTCTACACGGACGGCCTTATCGAAGCTGCCAACGCCAACGGAGATTCATTTGGGCAAGATGCCCTGTCCAATCTGCTCCGGCAGACGGCTCAACTTTCGCCGTCCGCTGCTTCGGATGAGATCATCTCCTCCGTACAGCAATGGTCCACCTTACAAGACGACGATCTGACTGTTCTTATCTGTGACTACACCCCGAATGCACTAGAATCATCCAACAGAATTGGCGGGTAGGTGTCATGGGAACAATTTCTTGCCGCAGCATACTTCTTTTCAGTTTAGTTGCTCTCGGAGGCGCGGCTTTCGCACAAGCGCCGGCCCAGTCGAGCGCCACGACGGCGCGGTATTTCTTTGTGCTCTTGAATCGTCCTGCGAATGCTCCGCAACTGAGTAAAGAAGCCGGGGAAAAACTGCAGGAAGAGCACATGGCCAATATTCGCAAGATGGCTGCCCAACACAAACTTGTGATTGCCGGGCCTTTTCTGGATGACACGGCGCTGCGCGGGATATTTGTGTTGCAGGCGGAGTCGGCGGCGCAGGCGCAGGAGTGGGCAGATAGCGATCCGGCAGTGAAAGCTGGGCGGCTGTCGGCCGAGGTGCATGGGCCGTGGGATGTCGACCCCAGTGCCATTCACGATCCCGCTGAGCCTGCCGGGTTCGAGCAGTACACGCTGGTTCTGCTGAAGCGGGGCGAGAAGTGGAATCCAAATGCGCCGGAGTTTATGGATGTGGTGAAACGGCATCATGCTCTGGTAAAAGAGATGATCGATCAGGGGTCCCTGGCCATTGCTGGGCCGTTCGCGCCCGGCGATCGGGGCGAGTTGCTGGGGGTCTCGATTTTCCGCGTGGGCGCAGAGCAGACTGCTGGGTTGCTGAAGGACGATCCGATCGTTAAGGCTGGCTTGCTTAAGCCGGAAATGCATCCGTGGGGGACGGGCAAGGGGGTGTTGGCGGCGCGACAGCCGATGCAGTGAGTTTAGCTTTGCGGCGACGGAACGGAATTCCCAGACAGTTGTGGAGTCCCACCCCTTCGGCTGGCTCAGGGCAGGCTCTTGCGCAAAAGGCGCGCAAAGATGGGGCACCCGACCGTTCTCGATCTTACGGTCCTAGCCTCCGGCCTTCAGTTCCGTCAGCACCTGGCGGGCGATTTCTTTCAAGGTTTCGAATACGCCTACGCCCTGGAACGCTACTGCCTCAACCACCGCTTCATTCTTCTTGCGGAGTTCCTTGTTGAGTTCTTCCGGAGAGAGGATGTTGGGCAGGTCGCGTTTGTTGAGTTGCAGGACGTAGGGGATCTTGTTGAAGTCGTAGCCGTGTTCCTGCAGGTTTGACATGAGGTTGTCGAGGGCTTCGACGTTCGCGTCCATGCGCTGTTCCTGTGAGTCGGCGACGAAGACGATGCCATCGACGCCGCGCAGGATCAGCTTGCGGCTGGCATCGTAGAACACCTGCCCGGGCACTGTATAAAGGTGGATTCGGGTCTTGAAGCCGCGCACCGACCCCAGATCGAGCGGCAGGAAATCGAAAAACAGGGTGCGTTCGGTTTCGGTGGCGAGGGAGATCATCTTGCCCTTCTGCTGTTCCGCGGTCTTCTGGTAGATCACTTGCAAGTTCGTGGTCTTGCCGCCTAACCCGGCGCCGTAGTACACGATCTTGCAATTGATTTCGCGGGCTGCGAAGTTGATGAAACTCAAGGCTTTCCTCAAAAGCGCGGGGCCGCACAACCTTCCGCGCGCAAAAATATCCCTATGGGGGCTTCGGGCTTTTATATCACACGCGGAAGGTCTGACGCAGGTTACTCAGGTGACCCCTCTCGCACAGAGGTGGAGGACGGGGAATTATTGATTGCTGATCGAAGAGCCTTACGACTTCTCGGCTTTTTCAGTCAGCAATCTATCGTGCCACTGGTGCGGGCTGCGCCGGTGTGGGCGGCGGCGCCGGCGCGGGATAGTAGCCATCCCGGGCAAACACCTTTAGACCGGGCCGATCGACGATTACTTCGATACTGCGGTAGGGGTTCGGGGTCGGCACTTTTGGCCGTATCGGGCTGTAGCCTAGCGTGTACTGGCTGCGCGCTTCGCTCATGACCGCGGCGTACATATTCTCAATCGAACTCCGGGTGAGCTCGCGGTATTCCGAGCCGCCAGTGGCCGAGGCGTACCTCGGCAATATGTCGCCATAGCCCTGGAGCGGCACGTGAAACTTCTCGATCTTGTCGTAGACCGGTAGGGCCGCGCTTCCGACCGACACCGCCTCCACCTGGATTTCATTCGACAACAGCACTCTGAGGACATCGCGGTAGCTGGACCGGCTGCCCATTTCGCGTCCGTCACTGATCACGAAAATAATTTTCCGACGAGTGCGGTCGCGTTTGCGCAGGTCGAGCGCCGCCTGCAGAACCGCATCGTTGAGCACGTGCGACTCCCGCGGCGGCGTATTTACGTCGGCCGTTCCCGATCCCACCGGCACACCGTTGATAATCGGACCGTTGGCCAGCGGACCGTTCAACACCGGCACTCCATTGTTGGCGCCACGTTCCGTCTTGATCTGATTCAGAAGCGCGCCCAGCTTGCGCGTGACTCCTCCGAAGTCGCTGACCTGGGTCACCGTGCTGCTGTAGGTATAAACCGCCACTTCATCATAGGGAGCGAATGACCCTACCAGCGCCGGGTAAGTCTGCTCGACCTTCTGCAACTCTGCGTCCGGCATACCCGTGTCAAGCACGATGGCCACAGAAAGAGCGAAGGGGTCAGCGGTGAAAAATTTCAGCTTTTGCACCGTCCCGTTTTCCTTGACGGTGAAGTCGGTCGAGAGCAGGCCATCCACCAGGCGCCCATCGCGGTCTTTCACCCGCACTGGGATCTGCACGAAAGTTGGCGTCACCACCAGGGTGTAAAGCTGTTCTTGAGCGCTTGGCTTTACTGGCGTCCCCGGCGGCACGGTCTTTACCGGCGGCATGGGCGGCGGCGCAGAGGTTGCGTCAGTGGGCGCGACGCCCGGGGCGCCACCTGGTTCAGCAGCTGCCGGCTTTTCGACCGGCTGGTTCGTCCACGGATCCCTCTCGACCTGCTTTTTTTCTTCCGGCTTGGGAATCGGCGGGGGCGCGGGCGTCTCTGACTGCGGTTGCACCGTTGGCGCATCTGGAATGTCACTGTTCTGAGGCTGGCTCTGGGGCTGGTTCTGAGATTGGCTCTGCGCCGGCTGTGTCTGCGTCGCCTGGCTTTGGGACGACTGCGCCTGCACGGCAGAAGCGCTAAGGGACAGCCACGCCGCGACGCATCCGAAGATCAGCGCTGCCGTCCGCGACTTCGTGTTTCTCGGCCGTTGTTCGGCACCCGCGGTTTCTATGTTCACAAACACCATCCGTTCTTTCCCTCGCCTTGGGGGCCTGGACTGCGGCGCCCTCGGCGACTCCGCTCACCTGCTGCTAATAAAAACAACGCTGGTTTCAGTGAGATGCCCTTGCCTTCCCATTTGGTGCATCTAACTCCAAGGGTTAGACTAACAAAAACCCCTTGAGGGATTCCTAGCATGGCAAAATTATCCGCTAACCGAAGATTCTCACCGGCCGGGGCCGCTGCCTCCATTCTATTCTTACTGGCAGCCCTGTCGGCGGCTGCTCCGCCTGTCTCGGCCCAGAGCCCGGGGCCTTCCACGGCTGACGCCCAGGCGCCTGCCCAGAAGCCCGCCGACGCGCAAACGCCCGAGGACGACCAGGGGCCGGCGGGGACGGTAAAAGTCAACGTCAACGTGGTTGGACTTTTCTTCAATGTCAAAGACAAGCACGGCGCGCTGATTCCGAACCTGACCAAGAATGATTTCGACGTTCTCGAAGACGGCAAGCCCCAGACCATCAAGTATTTCGCCGCAGAATCGAATCTGCCGCTGACCCTCGGCATTCTGATTGACTCCTCAGGCAGCCAGCGCAACGTGCTCGACATGGAGAAAGAAGTTGGCGGAGCATTCCTCCGTCAGATTCTCACCGACAAGGACGAAGCTTATGTCATCGACTTTAATGTTGACGCCTCACTGGTGCAGGATTACACCCGCGACGTTCACCGCCTGCAGGCCGCGCTCAACAAAGTAAGGATCAATACCGGCTTCACCACTGGACCAATCCCCGGCGCAGGTGGCGGTCCCGTGCCCACGGCGCCCGGATCCCAGAAGGGTACCGTGCTCTACGATGCCGTCTATCTTTCGGCGCACGACATGTTGGCCAAAGAGGTTGGACGCAAGGCCATGATCCTGCTGACCGACGGCGAGGACGAAGGCAGCCAGCTCAAAATTAAAGACGCTATCGAAGCCGCGGAGAGAGCCGACGCCATTGTGTACGTGCTGCTCTGCGCCGATCGCGGGTTTTACGGATCGTTCGGAATGGGAGGCTACACCGGGGAGGGCGAGATGCGAAAACTCACCGAGGCCACGGGAGGCCGCGTCATCAATGTGGGCAACAAGTTCGACAAGCTGAAAGAAGCGTTCGACCAGATCGCCGCCGAACTGCGCAGCCAATACAATCTCGGGTACACTTCTACGAACACCGTGCTCGACGGCAGCTACCGCAAGCTGGAAGTGAAGTCGAAGCAGAACTACAAAGTACAATGCCGCGCGGGATACTACGCCACTCCGCGGGAACCTTTGCCGCAATAGGGCGGATTATCTTCTTACCCAGACCTGTCGAAACTATTCCTAGCTCCGAGGCCGAAAACCATTTAGCCTGTAGGACGCTGGAACCGGAGGTTCGTCATGCCGTCTGGAAACGTTTCGCCTTCCCGCCGAACATTTCTGCAACGCTCCCTGCAACTCTCAGCCGCCGCCGCAACCCTCCGAATCGTCACCGAGCCCATGCTCGCCGCCGCGGCGCGTCACCGGCCGTTCTCCGCGGACGCAGTGATGATCGACTCCAATGAAAATCCGCTCGGTCCCAGCCAACCCGCGCGGGACGCTATTTCTGCCATCATCCCTCTCGGCGGGCGTTACATGGATAATCTCACCGACGAACTCATGCACACCTTTGCGCAACAGGAAGACCTGAAGCCGGAGTACGTCGATCTTTTTGCCGGCTCTACTCCGCCGCTTCACTTCGCGGTCGTCGCCTTCACGTCACCGCAGAAAAGCTATGTGGGCGCCGATCCCGGTTATGAAGCCGGCCCACGCGTGGCCGCGGGCGTGGGAGCTCACGTCGTCTCCGTTAGGCTGACCAAGACTTACGCGCACGACGTCAAGGCCATGCTCGCCGCCGCGCCGGACGCCGGAGTGTTCTACATCTGCAATCCCAATAACCCTACCGGCACGCTCACTCCGCACACCGACCTTGAGTACCTCGTCGAAAACAAACCTAAGGGTTCCATCGTGATGGTTGATGAAGCCTACATCCATCTCTGCGATGCTCCCTCTGCGCTCGATTTCGTAAAGGCGGGCAAGGATGTGATTGTGCTCCGCACCTTTTCGAAAGCTTACGGCATGGCCGGACTGCGCTGCGGATTCGCGATTGCCCGTCCCGATCTTCTAGAAAAAATCCGCGACCATTCCGGCTGGAACTTCATGCCCGTCACCGCACTGGTCGCAGCTTCGGCGAGCCTTAAGGATCCGAGCCTCGTGCCCGAACGCAGGCGCATCAACGCCAGCGTTCGCCAGGAAACCTTCGAGTGGCTCGACCGCAACGGCTATTCCTACATTCCCTCCGTGTCGAACTGCTTCCTGCTCGACACCAAGCGCCCGGCCAAGCAGGTGATCGACGCCATGGCCCAGCAGCATGTTTTCATCGGACGCATCTGGCCCATCATGCCAACGTGCACACGCATCACCGTTGGCACGCAGGAAGAGATGGAAAGATTCCGGACTGCGCTGCAGAAGGTGATGCAGGGCACTACGGCATTCTTGTGGCCGCCGGCTAGGCCGATGAGGAACCCGCGTCGGGCTGCAATTCTCCCGTCGTAAGGCAGGCATAGGGCACGAGTCCGGTTTAGGGTGGAGTGATTCGCAATCCACGTTCGGCGCTGGGTTTCGAGGTCAGAGGAGGCCGCAATGCGAGCCCGAAGAGTTTCCACTTCTGCAAAAGTGCTCGGGATGGTTTTGCTCCTGGTCGCCCAGGGATGGCCACAACAGCAGATATCCGGTCTCGATCGCGATCGCGCTCTGGATATGCTGAAGGTGGTGGCAGATGAAGTACGGAAGCACTACTACGATCCTAAGATGCACGGGATCGATTGGGACGCGAAAGTTGCCGAGGCAAAACAGAAGATCGAGAGAACCAATTCCATGAATATGGCGCTGTCGGAGATCGCGGCGTTGCTCGCCACTCTCAACGACTCACATACTTTTTTTCTTCCTCCGCAACACGCGAACCGGTACGACTACGGATGGGAATATCAGATGGTGGGTGAGCGTTGCTTTGTGACTCAGGTGCGCCCCAAGAGCGACGCCGAGGCCAAGGGCGTCAAGCCTGGCGACGAGATCATGACTCTCGACGGATATCGTCCCGATCGCGACAACCTGTGGAAAATGCAATATATGTTTTCGGTGTTGCGGCCGCAGGCTGGTTTTCGCCTGGGCCTGCGAGATCCCGCGGGAAGCCAGCGCCAGGTGGACGTTCTGGCGCGGATTCGCGAAGGCAAGCAAGTCACGGATCTAACGGCCAGCGCGGGCAACGATATTTGGAATGTAATCCGCCAGGGAGAAAACGAGGAACACCTTTTGCGCGCTCGCTACGCCGAACGCGGCGATCAACTCATTGTTCTCAAGGTGCCGGAGTTCGCCTTCTCGGTCACCGAAGTGGACAACATGATCGACAAAGTTCGAAAGTATCCGGCCTTAATCGTGGATCTGCGCGGCAATCCCGGTGGCAGCGTCGAGACCCTCAGGAACCTGGTGGGTGGCATGTTCGATAAGGACGTGAAAATTGCTGATCGCGTCGGGCGGAAAGAGAGCAAGCCTGAGGTCGCCAAAGCTGGCCGTCATCCATTTTCCGGGAAGCTGGTAGTGCTCGTCGACTCAAGATCGGCCTCTGCCGCGGAGGCATTTGCCCGCGTCGTGCAACTCGAAAAGCGCGGGACGGTCGTCGGCGACCGAACCTCTGGCAGCGTCATGGAGGCGAAACACTACAACGAGAAGCTCGGTGTAGAAACAGTCATTTTCTACGGAGCGTCGGTGACCGAGTCGGATCTTGTTATGACGGACGGGAAGAGCCTGGAGCACACTGGCGTGACGCCGGATGAGATCGTTCTTCCGAGTGCCGCGGATCTGGCCGCTGGCCGCGACCCGGCTATGGCGCGTGCTGCAGAACTGCTCGGCGTCAAGGTTACTCCGGAGGAAGGCGGCAAAATGTTTCCGTACGAATGGCCTCCGGAGTAGTATCGCTGCCCGCCGCCAGGGTCTTCCTCTTCATCCCGTTCATTCGCAAGCAGTGATTAATCTTCTCTAACTTTACTCACTCCGAAAGAACTGCTCCAGGGAACGGTCTGTATTGACCAGCTATCCCTGCGCCAGAACCTGATACTGGAAACATACCGTTCGCACGCCAACAGAAATTCTGGAGGACAACAAAATGTGGCAACTCAAGAGCGTGACGCGCTGGACGCATAAAGCCGCCATGCGCAGTCTGTTTCTGGCCGGTACAACCACCTTGCTCGGGTCCCTGGCCTTCATGCCGGCAGCCGATGCACAGGTCACCGTGGGTGTAGGCATAGGCGTACAGCCGGTCTGTTCCTACGGCTACTACAACTATGCACCGTATGGCTGCGCGCCGAGCGGCTTTTATGGGCCGGGATATTTCTATAACGGCATATTCCTGGGCGTGGGTCCGTGGGCAAACTGGGGCTACGGCCACGGCTGGGGCGAACATCGCTTTAACGGAGGCCACGGAGGCAGGTACAACGGAGGCCACTACGTGGGCGCGCGTGGAAACGCCGGGCGCGGGTATGCGGCGAATCGACGTGGTCCGGCGACAGTACGCGCCAGCCACAATAACGGAGCACACGCACCGGCTGGGCATGGCGGAGCGGCTCGCGGTGCGCCGCACGCAGCGGCGGGGCATGGCGGCGAGCACGGTGGCGAACATCGCAAGCCGTAGCTGCTGAATTTGCAGCGAGTAAACCATCAGCGGCGGAGCCTAACAGCTCCGCCGCTTTTGCATTGCCCCGCCCCAGCGCATTCACTCTAGCCCACCGCTTCTCCCCACTCCACCGTCCGCCGCTCGCGGCTGCTCTTGTGCGCCAGCATCACCGCGCGCATAGTTCGCAAAGCCTGCTCCGGCGTTACGTCGAGCGCCGCTTTCTTCTCGATCGCGTCGCGCACGTTTGCATAGAACCCGCGATAATCCCCGCGCTCGGTTTTTATTTTCACGCTGGGCTCGCCCGCCACGCTGAGCGTGCCCCACAGTTCTTCCGCTTCCACTCCCCAATCCGCGCCCCAATCCAATCCATCCGGACAATTTTCTGCGCGCAGCCGCGCTTCCTGCGGATCCATTCCGTACTTCACAAACGATCCCTTGGTGCCGTGAATCAGAAAATGCGGGCCCGGAGCATACGCGATGATGCGAGCGCGCCCGATCGCCCGCAGCGCAAATCCCGCATTTGTATATTCCATGCAAACATCGAATGCATCATCTACTTGCGAAGTCGCGCGCTGGCAAAACGCCGACGCCATAATCGCCCGCGGCTCGCCGAACAACACCAGCGCCTGGTCGATTACATGCGGACCCAGATCGAACAACACGCCCGCTCCGGGCTGATCGGCGCGCTCCCGCCAGGCATTCGCCTTGGCCTCCAGCCGAAACCGGTCGAAGCGGCATTCGTACTCGACAACGGTTCCCAGCTTGCCTGACGCGACAATCTTTTTTATCGTCGCGAAATCCCCATCCCAGCGACGGTCTTGATAGACAGTGATCAAGCGCCCCCGCTCCGCCGCCAGCCGCACCAGTTTTTCGGATTCCGCGAGCGTCGGCGCGAACGGCTTGTCCACCACCACATCCCGCCCCGCCATCAGACAAGCCCGCGCGTACTCAAAGTGCGAATCATTGGGAGTCGCGACCACGCACAGCTGGATATCCTTATCCGCCAGCAATTCATCGAGAGTCCGCGCCACCCGCACTTTAGGATATTTTTCCCGCGCCCGCGTTCCGCGGCGCTCCAGAATGCAAGCCAGCTCCATCCCCGGCACACCGCGGATCACCGGCGCATGAAATGCCTGCCCCGCCAGCCCAAATCCAATCAAGCCCACTCGCACCATGCCAGCTCCCCTGGTTCCCTCTGCGATCTACTACTCAGCAGTAAGAGATTTACAGCTTTTTGCCGATACGCTGCCGCTCTTCCCAGACTTACAAATGAAAAGTATTCTCTGCGCCACGCTCTGACAGTAAAAGACGGAGGCAAGAAAATGGACCTCGACCCATTCCGCAAGATTTCCCTGGCGCTGGTTATTCTGTGGGCCTGCTGCTTTCTGGTGTTTCACGTAACCAGCGTTTTGATTCACATGCTGTTGGTGGTAGCCGTCCTTTTCTATGTGGGCTACCTGGTGCGGGACGCGAGCACCACTTGACTCTGTGTTAACCGGCGGCTGTGGCATCGATCACTTTTGGCGATCTTTTACCCGGCGCACAAATTTCAGTCCTGACCACACTTCTGTCACCGCGCACACCTTCACATCGACCAGCCCCGCATCGAGTCCAATTCCGCGCACCAGATTCTCATCCACCTCCGAAGCCACTCCAGAACTCTTCTTCGGCCAACTCACCCACAACATCCCGGCCGGCGCCAGCAGCCTTGCTAACCGCGGGAACTCCCGCGCCAACTCGGCGCCAGACTTGGTAAACAGCATCGCGAAGTCCAGCGTGTCGCCCGGCTTCGTCTTCATTTGGCACTCGGCCAGCGCCTCCTGCAACTCCGCGCGCACGTCCACTGGAGCGTTCGCCAAGCGCGCGCGAAACCCAGCCTTGATGCCTAATTTTTTCGGAAGCGGTGTCCCCGAGTATCCCGGCATTCTTAAGACTCGCGAGGGAAAGGTATCTGGTGCGACTCAAGCTAGAAGCTTAGGAGCTAGGCGCCGCCTTACTGCGCCGGCGCGTACCATCCCCGCCGAGATCGCACCCGGAAATTCTTCCGGTCGACAGCTACGATCTCGATGGTGCGAAAGTGGCCGTCGGCCTTGAAGTCCGCCGGTTTATACGACACGTCATATTGGCTGCGCAATTCATCCTGAATTTCGGCGAAAGCGTTGGCCACATCGCGAATCTGAAAGGGAAAAAATGCGCGGCCGCCCGTGGCATCGGCAATCCGCTCGAGCACCTTGTCGCCGGCGCCCTTGGTGCCGCTCACGTTCGTACTGATCGTGTATACGATCGCTTCCGCCCGCTGCGCCATCTCGATCGCTTCTTCGCGCGTGACGTGACTTTGGTTGTCCTCGCCATCGCTTAACAGGATGATCGCTCGCCGCGCCGGTCCGGACGACGTTTGCTTCATCAGTTTGTCGCGGCAGGCGTAATACAGCGCGTCGTACATCGCCGTTCCCCCTCCCGGCCGTAATTCGCGCACGCCCTTATCCAACTTCTCCGCGTCGTCGGTAAAATCCTGCGTCACTTCGGGCGTCACGTCGAATCCCACCACCATGGCCTGGTCATAGCCGCGGCGTATGGTCTGGTTGAGAAATTCAATCGCCGATTCCTGCTCGAACTTGAAGCGGTCGCGCACCGAGTTGCTGGCATCAATCAGTAGAGCTACCTGCAGCGGCAGATTCGTCTCTGCATGGAAGCTCCGAATCTCGGTTGCGGGCTTGTTGTCATCGACAAAGTGGAAGTCGGACTGCTTCAGATCGGTGACCCGCTTGCCGTGTTTGTCGGTCACCGTGAACACCACATTCACTTCGTTGATGCCGACGCGGATACGGGGGATCTCTCCATTGTCCGCGCCTTTGTCATCGCTGGATTTCTGCTCAGCGGGATTCTGCGCGCCTGCTTGCGCGGCCGCAGGCGGCGAAGATGCCCTCGTCGGTGTCTGGGACGACTGAGATGAAGTCGACGGCGGGGCGGGCGTCGTTGCGGTCTGCGCCGCGCCGAATTCGCATACGCCCGCGACCAGCAATAAAGCCGTTGCCCACCCGATCAGTGAACTCTGGAAACTCTTGCTCGTGAGAGTGCCCCTCATTTAGCTGTCATTATATCCGCAGAGGCCTTGGAAAGCAGCGCCTTCAGCCGCGCGGAGGGCAACTTCTACTCCTTCAGCTTCCTCAGGAACTCTCGCAACTCTTCCGGCAACTCGCTCTCCAGCGCGATCACAGAGCCGGTCCGAGGCTGCTTAAACTCCAGTTCGGCCGCATGCAGAAAATTCCGTGGGAGCCCGATCACCGCATTTTTTCCCCGCGCCTGCTTCGGAGCGCCATACATCGTATCGCCGACCACCGGATGCCCCATCGCCGCCACATGCACGCGAATCTGGTGCGTGCGCCCAGTGTCGATCTTTACATCGAGCAGCGTGAACTTGCCAAACTTCGTATCCAGCCGCCGCACCACGCGATAATGCGTGACCGCCGCGCGGCCGCCTTCGAGTCTCGTGGTCATGCGCGTACGGCGCACGCGGTCGCGGCTGATGCTTTGCGCCAGCGTTCCTGAATCTTTTTTTACCCAGCCATGCACCAGCGCGATATATTTCTTCTTCACTTCCCGCGCCGCAAACTGCGCGCTCAGCTTGCGATGCGCGTCGTCATTTTTCGCCACCACGATCAGCCCGCTGGTTTCTTTGTCCAGACGATGCACAATCCCCGGCCGCAATGCTCCGCCCACCCTCGACAAACTCTCCAGATGATGCAGCAGCGCGTTCACCAGCGTTCCGCGATTGCGCGCATCGTCACTCGCTCCCGCTCCCGCATGCACCATCATTCCCGCAGGCTTGTTGATCACGGCGAGGTCGTCATCTTCATAAACAATGTCGAGCGGGATTTCTTCAGCGACAGCCTTGAGCGGTGCCCGCTGCGCCTCGCCCAGCACGCTGATGCGCTCCCCACCGCGCAGCTTCAGTGAAGCCTTCGCGGGAGCATCGTTCACCAGTACCTTGCCCTCGACGATCATCTCCTGCACGCGGGCCCGGCTCACGGACTCAAGCCGCGCAGCCAGGAGCTGATCCAGCCGCTTGCCGGCATCTTCCGGCGCGACGGAAATGAGAATGGGAAATGCTTCCAGCATTCGCTGCGAAGGATACTATAAGGAGTCCGATGCGTGTCGCGAGCTGCGGCAGCTCAGATTTGAGAAGGCTCCGATGAGAAAGCCAATTGCGAAGATACTCTTCATCACCTTGAACGTTCTTTTGTTGTTGGCGCCAGTCAGCGCAGCAGATCCAGGCTCAGGCACTGTTTGCGTCGCCGCTCGTGCCGACGACCCATGGTGGAAAGTCGCGCCTCCCGAGGCGACCAACACGCGGGGGTACCGCGTGCGGATCGATAACCGCTCGGCCGTACCTTGGCCGCGGCTGAAGAGCCTGAAGATCGGCGACCTGGACTTGCAGGATCCGCATCTGCTTACGATTCTAGACGTCACGGGCAAGCCGGTGGAATCGATCCGGTTCAGATTCTCCAGCTACAAGAGGGTCGATCTATGCATGTCATATGACGGATATCAGGGAATGCAACTGGGTGAAGCGACAAAGCGAACGCCGTGGTGCAAGTGCAAGTAGCTGCCGTAAATCTATCTTGTAACCCCCACAGCCTGCGCCGTCAGATTCTTAGCGCCCGGCCGCAGCCACCAGATCACCCCGCCCGCCAGGACCAGCCCAATCGCGATCAACTGCGTGCCCGACATGGCCCCGCCAAATACCGAGCCACGGCCCGGATCGTCACGAATGAATTCCAGAAAGAACCGCGCCACTCCATAGATGAACATGAATGCGCCGAAGACCTGACCGTCAAATTTCCTGCGCTTCAGCAGCCACATCAGAAAGAAGAAATTCGCCAGCTCGACTGCCGACTCGAACAACTGCGTCGGCTCGAGCGGCACGTTCAGCGGAGTGCCGGTAATCTGATTCGCCAGCGGATTGCGAAACACCACGCCCCAGAAATGATGGGTCTCTTTGCCATAGCAGCAGCCGGCGGCAAAGCATCCGATGCGGCCGATGGCATGGCCCAGCGCCAGCCCCGGCGCGAACGCATCGCAGGTCGCGAGCGGGGGCAAGTGATGCTTCCGCACGTACCACCAGGCGGCCAGAAATGCGGCAATCAGACCGCCGGAAAAAACTCCTCCGGCTTGCAGCGTGGCGATGCTGAAAATGTCGCCCGGATGCGCCGCATAGATGCTCCAATCATTGATGATGTAGAGCACCTTGGCGCCCAGAATTCCGCACAGCACCACCAGAATTCCCAGGTTCCAGGCCTTTTCGCCGTCAATTCCCAGACGCTCGGAATTGCGCACGCTTACCCACAGGCCAACCAGCACCCCCAGAGAAACCAGGAAGCCGTAAGTCGGCAGGAAAAACCGTCCGAAATGAATTAATTGTGGATACACAGTTTAGTTAGATGCGGGAAACTGGACTTGCTGACTCAGTTTAGCAGGGTTGTTCGCGTGGAGCGCGCTGCGGTCCGGAAGGGTGGGGATCCTACTGCTGGCCTTCCAACCCGGAGATGCGATTTTCATGCCTCTGAACGATCTGGAGAAGGGCAGAACTGGCATCTCTTAGTGCGCCGACCTGCCGCGTGTGTTCGGCAATCTGCCGCGTGTGTTCGGTAATCTGGCGCGTCTGTTCGGTAATCTGGCGCGTCTGTTCCTGGCTTTCGCGCAAAAGAAGTTCAACTGACTGTGTTAGGGCCTCGTGACGTTCGGTCAGCCGGTCCAAGCGTTGATCAATCGTCATAAACACCTCGAGCGTTCAGCAGAGGCAGTCAATCTTCGTTATTCATTATAGAAGGGCTGGACGCACCATTACAGAAGAAAAAATCAAGCCGACCCACTGTGCCGTGTGACGGGCCGAGAATGAACCGTCAGGTAGACGTTGGGAACCCGCCGAGACCCTTTAGGCATCTCCGCATGGCGGAGCGTCGCACACCGGATCTTAGTT
>JBAWCJ010000303.1:0-12498 GCA_049590215.1 Candidatus Sulfotelmatobacter sp.
GACAAAGGCAGCCTGGCCACCATCGGCCGCTCAGCCGCAATCGCGCAGTTCGGCAAGATTCACATTTCAGGCTTCATCGCGTGGCTGGCATGGCTGTTCGTCCACATTTTTTTCCTGATTGGCTTCCAGAACCGCGTGCTGGTCTTCATTCAGTGGGCGTGGTCGTATTTCACCTACGAGCGCAGCGCCCGCCTCATCACCGGCAGCACCAGTCTTCCCGGCTGGAGCGACGCCAACTCGGGGACTTCCGATACCCGCGAAGCCGAAGAAATCTCTGCCGTAAGTCGCAAATAAGAGTAAGAATATTATTGTAGGTAACCCGTGAAAACTGGCTCCATTTCGCGAATCCTTCTCGGCCTCGTGACGGTACTCTTTCTCTCTTCTATCTCATCCGCCGAAGTCCTCAAGATCGTCGTCAACGACACCATTCAGCCCATCACTGAGGAATACATCGCCCGCGCCATCGACGAAGCCCAGCGCCGCAACGATCAAGCTGTATTGATCGAGATGAATACGCCCGGAGGCCTGGTCGAATCTACGCGCCACATCATCGAGAAGATCACGTCATCGCAAGTCCCCGTTATCGTTTATGTGGCGCCCAGCGGCAGCCGCGCCGGTTCGGCGGGAATCTTCATCCTCGAAGCGGCCGATGTAGCGGCCATGGCTCCCGGCACCAACGCCGGAGCAGCTCATCCCGTGCTGCTCTTCGGCCCGACCACGGTCAAGCCCGACGATGAAATGAAGCAGAAGATTGAGAACGATGCCGCCGCTTTAATGCGCTCGGTCGTTTCCCGGCGCGGCCGCAACGTCGAGCTCGCCGAAAGCGCGGTGCGCGAATCGAAATCCTTCACCGACCAGGAAGCCCTGGCGCAGCACCTGATCGACTACATCGCATCCAGCCAGGACGATCTTTTCCGCCAGATGCAAGGCAAGAGCTTCAGGCGCTTTAACGGCCAGGAGGCCACGGTGAACCTCGCAGGCCAGCCCGTCGTAGCGTTTGGCATGACGGTGAAGGAACAGATCCTCGACTATCTGATGGATCCCAACATCTCGTTCATTCTGCTCGCCATCGGCGCCCTCGCGCTCTACGCCGAATTCAATCATCCCGGCGCGGTGGTTCCCGGCACCGTGGGCGTTGTCTTTATCTTGCTCGCACTCTTTGCCTTGAATTTGCTGCCTGTGCGCTTTGCCGCGCTGGGCCTGATTCTTGGCGCGTTCGCACTTTTTGCTGCGGAAGCCAAATTCGCCACTCACGGCGTGCTCACCATCGGCGGCATCACTCTTCTCACCCTCGGTGGCTTGCTCCTCGTCGATTCGCCCATCCCTGAAATGCGCGTCCACCTGCTCACCGCGCTGGCGGTCAGCGTTCCACTTGGCATGATCACGGCATTCTTGATGAGCATTGCCCTCAAAGCGCGTCGCAACAAGATGGTCTCCGGCGCGCAAGGAATTATCGGCGAGACGGGAATCGCGCAAACCGATCTCTGCCCGCGCGGAAAGATCTTCGTCCATGGCGAACTCTGGGATGCCGTCTCTTCTTGCGACGTGTCTGCGGGACAGTCCGTAGTAGTGCGCCGCATCGACGGGCTGCTGCTTCAAGTTGACCCTCTGGCCGCAACCCGACCCGCACCCGCGCCCGCCATCCCCACGTAACTTTCTCCCGCGCACCAGCTCCCGCGCACCAGCGCAAGCAACGGCCGGCCGCCCGAATTCCGCACTCGTCCCCTCTCCCTGCGTTACAATCCGCGATAGGATCGTTGTTCGTTCGGGGTGGAGGTACAAATGGAAATCTTTGGCATCGGAATAGGATTCGTCACTATTATCATCGTCGTCTTTGCTCTTTACGTTCTGAGCTCAATCAAGATTCTCGCCGAGTACGAACGTGGCGTCATCTTCCGCCTCGGACGCTTGTTATCCGCCGCCAAGGGACCCGGAATCGCCCTGGTGTTCGCGCCGATCGACCGCATGGTCCGCGTCTCGCTGCGCCAGGAAGCTCTCGAAGTCCCGCCGCAAGACATCATCACCCGCGACAACGTTACGCTCAAAGTAAATGCGGTAATCTTTCTGCGCGTGATCGATCCCAGCAAAGCCGTAGTCGAAGTTTCCAACTACGTGTACCAGACTTCGCAATTCGCGCAGACCACGCTGCGCTCCGTGCTCGGCGAGCAGGAACTCGACGAACTCCTCGCCCACCGCGAAAAAATCAATCTGCGCCTGCAAAGCATTCTTGACCAGCACACTTCCCCCTGGGGCGTGAAGGTGACCAACGTTGAGGTGAAGCAGGTCGACATGCCGGAATCCATGCTGCGCGCCATGGCCAAGCAGGCCGAGGCCGAACGCGAAAAGCGTTCCAAGATTATTCACGCCGAGGGCGAGTTCTCAGCCGCGCAGCGACTGGTGGACGCAGCCCATCTGCTGGCTACCGAGCCGGTCAGCGTGCAGCTCCGTTACCTGCAGACCCTCACCGAAATCGGCGTCGAGAAAAATACCACGGTAATATTTCCCGTTCCTGTGGATTTTTTCTCCGGCCTGCAGAAGCTGCTTGGCAAGGGCGATGACAAGGCTGCGGCTTAAGGATTTTGGATAGTGCGCGCTTCAGCGGCCTGCCCTGAGCGAAGTCGAATGGGCCGCGGAAAGGGATGTGCAATAAGTGGGCTTTAGCCCCCGAGGTACATATTTGCAATGGATCCCGAACAAGACACTGAAATCACATTAGGCACCGCGAAACTCCTCACCCTGTTCTTCGGACTGGTGATAGTGTGCGCGGTTTTCTTCGCGCTCGGCTACACCCTCGGCCGCAAGTCAGACATCGGACTTGCCGCGCCCAGCGCCGCAACTCCTCTGCAAACCGCATCGAACGGCGCCAAACCGGCCGGCTCGGCGTCCCCTCAATCCGCTCCCCCGATGACCTTTTACAAAGCGGTCGAGCAGAAAGACGCCAATGCGCAACTGACGCCCGCCTCCGCGGACGCGAACTCCGCCAATCCCACGGCAACAGGTCAGCCCACATCTTCACCCAGCGCGTCTTCCCCCGCAGGTTCTTCGTCTGGACCGTCTGCCTCGGGAACTGCTGCCGCAGGAACGGCTGGCTCTGGAACCCCAGCGCAGCCTTCACAGAGCGGCAACCCGCCCGATCCCATGGCAGCGATTCCCAGCACGCCTTACTTCGTGCAGGTCGCCGCCGTCACCAAGCAGGAGGATGCCCAGGCCCTCGTCGATGCCCTTAAGAACAAGCAGTATGCCGCCTTCGTAGCCACCAACTCGGCCAACGAAAAGTTATTTCGCGTTCAGATTGGCCCCTTCAACGATGTCAAAGACGCCGAAGCAGCCCGCTCCCGGCTGATCAACGACGGTTACAACCCGATCGTCAAGAAGTGAAAACCTGAGCAACAGCACTGAAAATCGGCAGCCAGATAAAAATTGAAACCTCATGAAGCTTGATCCTCTGTTGAACCGCCGCGTCATCTTCAAGCTGCATGGCATGGACCCGCTCGACTCAACCATCCTCAAGCAGGACGCCACCGGCTACTGGATCCGCGGCGGCAGTCTGGCTCCTATACTCGACCAATCGAATTGTTCTCAGCACAATGACGTTCGTTTCCTCGAATTCACCCGCATCGAATGGCTACGAGCGCCGCGCGAGCGCATCAAATATTGACAACCGTCAATTTAACAGCTATTCCTAGTCCCCATGACCTCGCCGACATCGCTCGACCATACGCTGCACGCCATTTCCGACCCCACGCGCCGCCGTATTCTTGGGGCTCTCAAGCAACGCGGCCCGGCTGCCACCAGCATTCCCGCAGTCGCAAAGCACGCCGGGCTCTGCGCCGGCGACATCGAAGAACGCGTGCGCCTCTCTCAACCCACCATCTCGCATCACATGGCCATTCTCACCAAGTCCGGCCTGGTCGAGGTAGTCAAGCAGGGCCAGTGGCGCTGGTATCGCCGCAACGAAAAAGCCCTTCGCCGATTGGTGAAGAGCCTGCGCACTCAACTTTGATGGAATTCAACTGCAGTTATAAGGAGTTGTCATCCCGAGCAAAGCGACAGTGAGGCAATGCGATAAAAATGTCATCCCGAGCGAAGCGAGGGATCTTGGTTCTTGCATGTCGCACAGCTGGTGCCGCCGCGGCGAACACCAAGATCCCTCGCTGTCGCTCGGGATGACAAGCATTTTGCCTACGAGCTCGTTGGAAGTTCTAGCTGGTGCCAGAAGCCGCGCTTTTAGCCTTCTGCAGCAGCCGTCGCGCCTGCGAAATCAGTTCCGCCACTTCGAAGGGTTTTACTAGGTAGGGTATGTTGTTCTCCTGCAGAAACGCACGCTCATCGCCCTGTTCCACGCCGTTGGAGAAGGTAAACAGCACATGTTTTTCCATGTCGGAACAATTCTTCCTGAGCCAGAGGAACGCTTCCTTCGCGTTCCAGTCGGACGGCATTTTGCCGCTCATAATCACCGCATCGAAGGGCTCGGAGAGCAACCGCGTCTTCACATCGTCGCTTCTGCTGGCCGTCACCACGTTAGCCCCGGCGCCGGTCAGTACGTCGCGTTCGAACTCCAGCACCGCCTCTTCTTCCTCCACCAGCAGCACCCGGCCCTGAATCGCTCCCTCGCGTTTCGGCGGAGTGACCACAGGAGCTTCCACCACCGCGCCGGCCGTCGCCGCCATCGGCAGCCGCACTTCGATCACCGCTCCGCCCTCAGCCGCGTTGTGCGCCGTGATGTCGCCGCCGTGCTCCTTCACAATCCCGTAGCAGATGCTTAGTCCTAGCCCAGTTCCCTTCCCAACATTCTTCGTCGTATAGAAAGGATCGAAAATTCTCTTGGGATCCTTGATCCCCGGCCCATCATCGGCAAACTGCGCGCAAACGTCGCCTTTCTCGCAATACACCCGAATCTTCAACTTCCCTGCGCGCCCGGTTTCGAGCACCGCATCGACCGCATTGTTGATGATGTTCAGAAACACCTGTTCAATCTGGTGCGGATCGGCCACGACCACCGCCGCATCCGGCCCGAGATCTTTCTGCACGTCGATGTTATTGACCTTCAAATCGTAGTCGCGCAGCGTCAGCGTCTCTTCCAACACCCTCCGGATGTCCACTTCCGACCGCTCCGGCTTCCTCTGCCGCGCGAACGAAAGCAGGTTCTGCACCACGCGGTGCGTGCGCTGCGCCTGCTTGAACATTTTGCCCACGTAATCCTGAGCGCGCTCGCTCAATCCTTCGCTCTCAAGCAATTGCGCATACCCCAAAATCGCCGTCAACGGGTTGTTCAGCTCGTGCGCTACGCCCGCAATCAACTGGCCCACCGCCGACATTTTCTCGCTCTGCAAGAGCTGTTCCTGCGTGCGCCGCAAATCTTCGTACGCCTTGCAGGTCTCTTCGTAGAGCCGGACTTTCTCAATTGTGGTGGCCAATTGCCGGCTGATCGCCACCATCAGATTCTCTTCCCCGCTGGAATATTGGTACTCCGCGTGGCTGCGCAATCCCATCATGCCGATCGGACTGTCCTTGCCCCAGAACAGCACCCAGATCCACGCACCGTCGCTGTCCGATCGAATGAACCCCGCCACGGTTCCCGTGAGGTGCGGCAGGTACTCCGCCGTGATCACTTCGGCGCGCGACCGCATGACGAGATCGCCGAAGCCCTCCGCAAAACTGATTTCTGCTGGCCGCGATTTGTCCCGGCTGCTCGGTCCCCAAGCCGCCCGCCGCCGATACGTTGGAGCATCCGAATCGGAAAGGTACACCGCTCCGCTTTCCGCCCCGAACAACGAAACCACCTGCCGCAGCGTCAGGTTTAAAATTTCATCGAGATCGAACGACTGCGTCGCTACCACCGCCATCGCATTCAAAGCATTCAGCTCGCGGTTGCGCCGCCGCATCTCATCTTCGGCGCGCCGTTTCTCTGTCACATCCAGCACAAATCCCTGATAGCGTTCCACCTTGCCCGATGTGTCCCGCGTGGCGAAACTGCTTTCCGAGGCCAGCAGCAGCGTGCCATTCTTGCGCCGCATAGTCACTTCGAAATTCCGCACGTAATTCTGCAGATCGATGTCCCGGTGAAACGCATCGCGCTGCCCCGCATCCACGCGAATATCCTCATCAAGGTTCAGCGGCAGCACCTCTTCGCGGCTCTCATAGCCCAGCATGCGGACAAACGCGTCGTTGCAGTCGAGCAAGCGCCCGCTTGGCGTCGCCACATACACGCCTTCCTGCACCTGCTCGAACAGCAGCCGGTACTTCTCTTCCGCCGACCGCCGCTCCGTGATGTCGCGTACGATGTGAATCGTGCCCTTTTGCTTGCTTCCCTGCTCCGCATATGAAGAAGTGGAGACCATCGAGAATCCGCCGAAGCACGGATCGGCTCCTTCGCTGATTTCCTCGCCCCCGCGCGCGCAATAAGGACATCCCGTCCACTCGCCCAGCCCATGCGGCAAAACCGATTCGCAGGTGCTGCCGATCACGTCCGCCGACGCCAGTTGCACCTGCTCCAGCAGAATCTGATTGGCCTTGATGATGCGGAATTCCGCGTCGTGCGCCAGGATAATGTCATGCACCGAGTCAAACGTGTTGCGCCACTGCCGCTGCGAGCGCAGGGCCTGCTCGAGCAACCGGAAATTTTCGATCGCGATCCCCAGCTGCCGTCCGCAGGTCTCCAGAAAATCCAGTTCCTCAGCCGTCAATTTCCTGGCCCGGGCGCTGCCCAGAATGATCAAGCCGATTGACGACTTCTTGCCCACCACCGGCACCATCACCACATGGCCCAGCTTTTCGGATGCAAGCAGTCCCACATCTTCCGGGATTGCTTCACTCGCTGCGGCCACCACCGGCCTGCCCCGCTCCATCATCTGCGAAACAGTTTCCGTCAACTCCGCGAAACCCGCTTCCCGCAAGAAATCAGCCGAAACCCCCACCGCATGCGTCGCCACGAGGTGTCCGCCCTCGATCAAGCGGAACCATGCCGCCTTGCTCTTGGTCAGGCGCTGCAGTTCTCCCAGCGACCCTTCCATCATGCCGCCCTGCTGCTGCGCCAGCACAATGTTCTCGGTCAAAGCCCGCAACACTTTCAGCCGCTGGTCCCGCGCCCGAGTTTCTCCAAACACAATCAGCAGCATGCTCAGTCCCAGCAGCACATCGGCAATCGCACCAAGTCCCGCTGGAATCTGATTCGTGAAGGGCGGCCAATCCAGGTGCTGCACCAGCAGGCAACTCGCCAGCATCCATGCCCCGAGTTCCCAACGCCCTTTGCGAGCACGCAGCAAGGCAATCGCCGCCGTCACTAAAATGATTTGATAGGAAACTTCCAGGGCGAAGCGCAAAGGCAGAGAATCCGGCCACAACACCACGCGCGCCACCGCAAACCCCGCCACAGTTGTCGTGATCACAACCAGCGGCACCAGCAGATCCCGTCCTCGGATGTAAACCAGGATCGCGCCCGCAAAAAGTCCAATCGCAACCACGAACGCCGACTGCACCACCGCCGGAACGAATCGTTCCGGAATCCCCATCGCGGCCCCGTGCACGCCCGCCAGCCGCGACGTCACAAGCAGCACCCAGCCCGCAGTCCAGATCAAGAGATAGCGTTGCCGCAGCGCGCACAGCACTACCACCGACGCCGCCAGCATCAGCAGCAGCGCCCACTCCCCGGCTTTCAGCCCGGCCAGCGCCGGCTGCGCGGTAGTGTTCCAGATCGACCAGAGGGAAACGTTCATCTTAATTTCTTCAGGCGCACACCCCAGACGTAACAGTGCCCTGCTTTTGAATATCATGGTCGAGCCCTTTATCCATGCGTTTTCAAGGCCCGTATGGTTACTTTCGGCACCTAGCGGCGGGGCCCAAATTGCCGAGAGTATACTGACTGAGGCTTATGCCAGACCGCATTCTCGTAGTTGACGACGAAGAGGCAATCCGCGAGATCGTCTGCGCCATCCTAGCTGCCGCCGGCTACCAGTGGAAACAGGCCAGTTCCGGCATGGAGGCACTCGCCCTGCTGAATTCCGGCGAGGAATTCGAACTCATGCTCTCCGACCTGATGATGGCCGATCTTGACGGCATCGGCCTGCTCGAACGCACCAAGGAAAAGTTTCCCGACATGCCGGTGGTCATGGTCACCGCCGTCCACGATATTTCCGTCGCTCTCGCGGCCGTGCGCAACGGCGCCTTCGACTACCTGCTCAAACCCTTCGAGCGCGAACAGTTACTGAACGCCGCAGGCCGGGCTCTCGAGAATCGCCGCCTCAAGGTGGAAAACCGCAACTATCAACTCAATTTAGAGTCCCTGGTGAAGGCGCGCACCGGGGAGCTTCGTTCCGCCATGGCAGAGTTGGTGCGTTCCTATGACATTACCCTGGAGGCGTTGGGCGATGCCTTGGACCTTAAAGACGCGGAGACCCAGGGACATTGCAGGCGCGTCACTGCGTTTACCATTTTGATTGCCAAAGGCATGGGTGTACCCCCCGAACAGATCGACATGATTGCTCGCGGCGCTTTCCTCCACGACATCGGCAAAATGGCCATTCCCGATAATATCCTCAACAAGAAGGGGAAGCTGGACGAAAAAGAGACCGAGATCATGCGGGAACACTGCTTCAAAGGCTATCAGATTGTGAAGAAGATCCCGTTCCTGGCCGAGGCTTGCGAGATTGTCTACTCCCATCAGGAACATTTCAATGGCACCGGCTATCCCCGCGGGCTCAAGGGCACCGAAATTCCTCTGGGGGCTCGCATTTTCGCCGTCGCTGATACCTTGGACGCCATCATCTCCAATCGTCCCTATCGTGCTGCCCGGCCGCTCTCGGAAGCCCGCAAGGAAATACTGGCCTGGAAGGGTACGCAGTTCGATCCCGAGGTCGTCGAGGCCTTCATGACAATACCGGACCACGTCTTCGAAGACCTACGCCGCGAGATCGACGCCCAGACCAACCCCTTCAGCTACTCCGCCAGTGCCAAAAGCAACTGACGTTCCGGAAAAACTATTCTGTCATCCTGAGCCGAGTGGCTGGTACGCGAAGCGAACCAGCCGCGGAGTCGAAAGCCTGCCCTGAGCGAAGCCGAAGGGGATCCCTTGCCCGCCAAAGCTACTACTAGCGGCGCAAGGCGTCTCCCGAATGCCTTGTTCGCTTACTCTGAAGTTAGTTGAATGTTGCCGTGACGGGGATTCAGAAGAGGAAAATTACGGCTGTCGTGCCGTAGATGTGCTGCGCTTCAGCGCCGCGTAACGTGTCAAAAATCATTGGACCTCACCTCCTGTTGGTGTCGAACTTACCACCCCGCCCGCGCCATCGCAATCCTCCTCCCATCCACCGGAACCTCCCGCTGAATCTCCATCTCAATCGAGGTTCCCACATCCAGCCTCACATCATTCCCGCGCTTCAACAGCGCCCAGGCGATGCCCGCCGCCGCTCCCACGCCAGCTCCCACCCGCGCCCCATTCAGGCCGCCGGTCGCCAATCCTCCCGCCGTCGCCCCGCCGATGGTTCCGTACGTGCCGTTCTTGGCCGCATCTTCCACTTTCTTCCCCGTCTCGCTATCCTGCTGAATCGTCCCTTCCGAATCTTTCACCGAATTGTTTTCCGCCCCCGGCGTATTCTGCACCGACCCCGGCAGCATGACCGTATAACCGCTGGGATAAATCATCGAAGTAAAGTGAATCAGAATCTCCGCCCGCCCATGCCCATGTCCCGCACGCTCCACATGCGAGATTTTTCCCTGAATATAGGTCCCCGCCGGCACAATCACGCGGTCGTTCATAACAAACGGAAACGCCGTCTCCGCATAAACCGCATCTCCCTCGCGTGCGTTCTTAGTCGAGATCGCTTGCTTCAGCAACAAGGGAATCTTGGTCCCTGCCGGAATGCTGAGCGCATTGGGATCGGCAGTCACGGCGGCCGCCGGCGCGGCAGCTGTGGGACTCACGCCCGCGTCCGGCTTCGGAGCCTCCGCCGTTTGCCCCAACGCCATCCCAGCTAACAGCAGCAAAGTCCACGCGACGCGCATCACAGACCTCCAGAATCACTAATTCAGCCCGAGAATACCACGCTCAGCCGCTTGGATGCCGCCTCTCACGTTCGCGGTTATCCACCATGCAGGGCAGGTCTCAAGCATGTGCGGCGGGTTTCAAGAAGGATCGGGAAGGGCACGACTTTAGTCGTGCCGTTAGAGTACCGAAAATCCATCGGGCTTTAGCCCCTGAGTAATCTCCTCGGAGGATCTATTTCGACCAGATCGGGTGCAGCGGATGTTGCTGCAAAATCTCGTTAACTTCTTTCGCCCCCGGAGCCTCAGAGTCCTCAACGCGGCGCGAAATGGCAAACGCGTATTTTCGGTTGCGTCCAAGTTCGCCTGGAGCAATCGCCGCCCCACCAACAAAATAATCGCCATGCTCCACCGACTCCCACTGCGTCAAAGTGAAGACCATGATCGGAATATCTTGCCGCGGATTCTCCTTGGTCCAACCGGGAGGTCGGATGTAAACCACCGGCCCCCGCTCAACCGAACCCTTTTGCGCATCGGAAGCTTCCCACTGCTCCGTTACAACGCTGTAACCTTTCCATTCCTCCGGCAGCGAGAAGGTAAACCCATACTTCGTATTCTTGTACAGGACGGCGTCTGGCGCAGGCTCCGCCGACGCTTTCTCTTGCGTCTGTTGCTGGGGCGGAGTCGCCGGACCGGCCGGCATTCCGGTGAGGGCCGGCGAGAGGACAACCCAGGTAATCGGTACAACTAGCATCCCAATCGAAAACTTCATTCGTACGCGCTCCTCAAAGTGTTTCAACGCAGATCATCAATAGATCATAGATTTGGAACTTCTCCAGCCGCTTTCAAGATTCTCCTAGTAATCCGGGAGCGCAATATTGTCGGCAAGATCGCGGCCGACCGCAACATCGGCGACCCAGGGGATTGCCATCAGCTTGAAGATCTGATTACGCACGAGCAGCGCGAACCTCGATCTAGGTCCAAATGCATTGGCGAAACGCAATGCAGCCACCTGCTTTTTGAAAACGAACGGCCCGAACAAATCCTGATACCGCTTAAGGGCTTCGGCATAATCACCCTGAGCCCGGCACAGTTCTCCAGCCAGGACGTAGGCGCCAACCATGGCCAGCGCCGAACCCTGGCCCGCCAGCAACGAGACACAACAGGCCGCATCGCCGACCAGCGTGACCCGCCCCCGCGTCCACAATCCCTCTTGCGGATCCATGCGTATTTGGCTCACCCGGTCAAAATAAAGTTCGTCAACGGCGTCGAGCGCTTCCAGAATCTGCGGACATTCCCACCCGCTCCCCTCGAAGCGCTTCCGTAACAGAGCTTTTTGGGCCGGAAGATCATCGCCTCCGGTAGCGTCCTCATCCGCAAACGTAAATAGGAACATCGTGCGGTCTCCACGCATGGCCAACCTCCCCACCTGTTGGCCCACCTGCGTGTACATCACATAAACCAGTTCGTCGCGCGGCCTGTACCCCTCCACCGCGAAGGCGGCGGCCTTATACCCCAGATACTTTTCAAAGCGGCTTTCCTCACCGAAGACGAGTTCGCGGACTCGGGAATGAAGCCCGTCCGCTCCGACTACCAGATCGAACTCACGCGTCCCTCCACTTTCGAAAGTGACCTGAACGCTTCTTTCCGTCTGCTCGATGCGAGCCACGCTGCCACCAAATATCGTCTCGACCTTGCCTTCGATCGTTTCAAAGATCGATGCCGCGAGTTCTCCTCGCGGAAGGCTGACATACCGGCCACGCGTCATGCGCGTAAAAGCATCGACCGGAAACCCCGACACGCGCTTCCCACTCCGGTCTACAATCCTTACTTCCCGGAACACGTATCCTTTACGCCTGATCTCCGGCAACAGACCCATGCGGTCTGCGATGTCGAAACCCGCTCCCCAAAAATCGATAACGTAGCCGCCCGTACGCAAGCGTCGCGCCACTTCTACGATGGTGGGCTGGAATCCGTGATGGGCCAGCCAGTATGCCAGAGTCGGCCCCGCGATTCCCGCGCCCACGATCAAAACTCTCATCCCAATAAAATAGACCACTCCCCCGGCCAGATGTTCAATTCAGTAGATCAAATATTTCTTCCTCACTACCTCAAACTTCTCCAGCTCCTCCTGCCAATCCTGCGCAATCCGCCGCGGATCTTCTCCCGCCATCAACCCATCGAACGCCGCCTGATTCCCCAGCAATTCCGCGATCCGCCCGATCTTGAAATTCGCCGGATACAATTTCTGCAGCGCCGTCGCCAGCTCAATCCCCAACTCCGGCGCATCCAGCGCATTCCGCTCGGTAAGAACCAGATTCACACCCTCACACTTCTGTCCGCTATAAACCGCAGTCGCGGGCGTAAACGTGACTGGCACAAAACGCACTCCCGAAATCCCGCGAGCATTCAAATAAGCCGCCAGTTCCCTGCTGTCAATCCACGGTGCACCCACAACTTCAAACGGAGTATCCGTCCCCCGCCCCACGGAAACATTCGTGTATTCAATCAAAGCCACGC